>JAJXXS010000244.1 GCA_021780975.1 Pseudomonadota bacterium | reverse complement strand
TTTTCCATCACGGATTCCGAATTTCCGCACCGCGGCGCAGATAGAACCACCAGTTCAGCACCAGGCACAGGGCGTAGAACACGGCGAACCCATACAAGGCGTTTTGCGGGCTGCCGGCCTTGATCTGCGCCTTGATGACCTCCGGCGCGATGAAGGAGCCGTAGGCCGCCACCGCCGAAGTCCATCCCAGCACCGGCCCGGCCTGCTGGCGGTCGAAGATGTAGCCCACGGAGCGGAAGGTGGAGCCGTTGCCTATGCCGCTGGCGGCGAAGAGCACTACGAAGGTGACGATGAATTGGGCAAAGAAATCTTCCGGGCTAGGCGAGTGGTAAGCCTGCATCAGGAGATAGCCGGCATAAACCGATGCCACGACCATGACGGCGGAGATGATCTGGGTGACGATGGCGCCGCCGACTTTGTCGGAAATCCAGCCGCCTACCGGGCGTATCAGGGCACCGACGAAAGGCCCTATCCAGGCATAGGTCAGGGCTGAGGGCGCCGCGGGATTCTTGACGTGGTGCCAGGTCTGGGTCGCTGCGTCGAAAAGGTGGTGCTGGCCGAAGATCACCGTGATGGACAGCGGCAGCGCCATGGAAAAGCCGATGAAGGAGCCGAAGGTGAGGAGGTATAGCACGGTCATTACCCAGGTGTGCTTGTTTTTGAAGATGGCAAACTGCCGCTCCAGGTTGGGCTTCATGTCGCCCAGCGCAGCCAGCCTCATCATCACCAGGGTCATGATGATGATGAGGGGCATCGCCACCCACATGTTCAGCAGCCCCAGCCCCGTGGGGGCAGGCAGGTAGAGATAAAGACCCAGGCCTAGCGGCAGGTAGGTAAGGGTGTACAGCCAGGTGATCTTGAGGAAGGCGACCAGGGGGCTTTTAAGGCTGGGCGTGATCGGCAGCAGATTGTTCATGCCGAACCACGCGGCCAGCGCCAGCGGCAAGAGCAGCAGTACCCAGACAAAGCCAGCATTCTGGATGTACGTCGGCGTACCTGCGGCGATTTTGCCCAGGATCCAGCCACTGTCGCTGGCGAGGATCATCGCGGACCCTCCTGCGGCGCCGAACAGGCCGACGGTCATCACCAGGGGAATGACGATCTGCATGGTGGTGACGCCGAAATTCCCCAGACCGGCATTGATGCCCAACGCGGTGCCTTGCAGCCGTTTCGGGAAGAAGGTGCTGATGTTGCTCATGGAACTGGCGAAGTTGCCGCCGCCGACGCCGGAAAAGAGGGCAAGCAGTTGGAACACCCAAAGCGGCCATTCGGGATGCTGCAGGGCAATGCCGGTGCCTACGGCAGGCAGGCTCAGCATGGCCGTGGTGAGAAAGATGGTGTTGCGCCCACCGCCGATGCGGATGAAAAAGGACGAGGGGATGCGCATGGTGGCGCCGGCGATGCCCGAGATGGCCGTCAGGGTGAAAAGCTGGTCCTGGGTGAAGGGAAACCCCAGGTTGAGCATCTGCACGGTGATGATGCCCCACATCAGCCAGATGGCAAAAGCCGACAACAGGCAGGGCACCGATATCCAGAGATTGCGGTAGGCCATGCGCTTGCCCACTGCCTCCCAGAAATTCGGGTCTTCCGTGTTCCATTCTTTGATGTTGATGCTCATCTCGCTTCTCCGTCATTCCAGGGGATCGGTGGTCGCCCTCGGCGGCCGCCTCATGAGATCCAGCTTTTTCACTTCGGTGAGGTACATCCAGATAAGGGACACCCAGACGATGCCGTACAGCAGCATGAACGCGGACGAACGGATGCCAGTGAGGTCCACCAGGGCGCCGAACATGATGGGCAGCACGAAGCCTCCCAATCCGCCCATGAGCCCCACCACGCCGGAGATGACGCCGATGTTGTCGGGATATTCATCGCCGATGTATTTGAATACGCTCGCCTTGCCGAAGGCCCAGGACACTCCGACGATGAACAGCAGGGTGGTGAACAGCCAGGGGCTCAAGGCAATGTCGAACTGGGCGGGGCCGCTCACGGTTTGGATCGTGAAGCTGGTTTTTGGATACGAGAGGATGAAGAGGCAGACCCAGGAGACCCAGAGCACCCACCACGTCACCTTGTGCGCGCCATAGCGATCGGAAAACCAGCCGCCCAGGGCGCGGAGCACACCGCCCGGCAGAGAAAACGCCGCCGCCAGCAGCGCCGCGGTCTTGATATTGAAGCCGTATTCGGACACGTAATATTTGGTCATCCACAGCGACAGGGCCACGTAGCCGCCGAACACGATGGAGTAGTACTGGCAGTACTTCCACACCACAGGATCCTTCAGGGCCCGCAGCTGTTCTGCGACCGTGATATGTCTGCCCACCCGGTGTCCGGGATCGTCATAGGTGAAGAACCAGAAAAGAACTGCCGTCACCAGCATGGCTACCGCATAGACGCGCGGCACCATGGCCCAGCCGAATGCGACCACCAAGGCGGGCGCCACCAACTTGGTGACTGCGGCGCCAGAGTTGCCCGCTCCGAAGATCCCCATGGCGAAGCCTTTGTGCTGAGCGTCGAACCAGCGCGCCGTGTAGGCGATGCCCACTGAAAACGAGCCGCCCGCCAGGCCGACGAACAGACCCGCAAGGAGAAACTGCCAGAACTGCGTGGCATAACTCAGCAGCCAGATCGGAAGGACCGTGGTAAGCATGAGCACGAAGAAAACAATGCGGCCGCCGTATTTGTCGGTCCACATGCCGAGCGGCAGCCGGATCAGCGAGCCCGTCAGCACGGGCGTGGCGGCGAGCAGGCCGAATTCGGTCTCATTGAGACTGAGCATGCTCTTGATCGGGATGCCGATCACCGCAAACATCATCCAGGCGGCGAAACATACCGTGAAGGCGACGGTGCTCATGATGAGCACCGAGAGCTGCTTTTGCCTGTGACTGCTAGCCATGGCTTTCACCGCATACGCGGACATCCGCATCCTTTGTTTGGTGAGCCTCAGTCTATGCAGTCCGCGGCGAGTCGCCAGCGGGGGAAATCCGCCATTTCTGGGCGTGCTACCACCAAAGAGGTAACAGGGTATCTGCGGAAGTCTCTGTAAATCCTGGCTATTCTTGAAAGAACACCACTTTCCGACACCCCCCAAGACAAAAGAGGTAAGCCCACGGCTCCGCCGAAACTGGGTCAGCAGTTGCGTTTATGATGGGTGCGTGCGCGCTCCCCTTGCGGTTGATCGCATACGCCAACTCGACATGAGGCTTTTCGTGAAATTACCCTCCTGGCAGGCTTATAAGAATTCCATGGTGTTGCGCATGATCGGCGCCATGACGGCCATCGCCGTTCTGGCCATGGTCGGCATGGCGGTGTCGGGCGGCATCGCGGAATCGATCCAGGGCAACGGCGCCGCGATCAATCTGGCTGGCAGCCTGCGCATGCAAAGCTGGCATATGGCCAACGTGGCGCTACGCGTACCGCCACAAGGAAATTCACGCCAAGCCCAGGAATTGCGCGCCATGGTCGGACAATTCGATCTCACCCTGGCCGCTCCCGCCATCCGTGCCATGCTGCCGGCCTTGGCAGCCCCCAAGGGGATAACCACCTACGCGCAGGTGGTCGCCCAGTGGCGCAACGACATACGCCCGCTACTCCTGGCTTCCGCTAGCGGCCCCGGGCTTACCGATCAAGGCAAGGAGAACCTGCAGGCAGCCATCGGCCGCTTCGTGCCGCGCGTCGACCATCTGGTGAAAGAAATGGAGCAGGCATCCGAGGAAAAGATCGCCGTCATGCGCCTCGTCCTCGGCGCCACGCTGGTGGGCACCTTTCTGGTCATGCTGCTCACCATCTACCTGATACACATCACCTTCCAGCGACCGCTGCGCGATCTACTGCGGCAGGCGGCACGGATCGGCCAGGGCGACCTCGCCGCTCGCACCGAGCACACCGGCGATGACGAACTTGGACGCTTGGGTACGGCCTTCAACCGCATGGCTGAAGACCTTTCCCGGGTCTACCAGGATCTGGAACTGCGTGTTGCGGAGAAGACTTCCGAATTGACGACCGCAAATCGCTCCCTGGGGCTGCTGTACCGTTCCATTGCCCGCCTCTACAACGGGCCCGTTTCCCCGGAAACCTACTCCATTCTGCTGCACGATCTGGAGGACATCTTGGGGGTCGGCAAGGGGGCGGCCTGTCTTGCCGAGCACGGCCAGGGCAATGCCCGGATCCTGGCTTCCACCTTCGAAGGTACAGGCGAACCCGAGCTGTGCCGACTGACGACGTGCGCGGCATGCCTCTCGGTGCATGAGGTCGGCATACGCCACCTCGCCGCTGGCCGCCGTCTGGTGACGCTGCCTCTGCGCGACACCGAACACAGCTATGGCGTGATGCAATTGGAGCTGAACGCCGGCCACGAACTGGAGTCCTGGCAATGGCAGCTGCTGGAAGCGCTGTCCCGCCATATCGGCATCGCCATCGGTACGGCCCGACGCAGCGAGCAGCGGCGCCGCATATCCCTGCTCGAGGAACGTGCGGCCATTGCCCGCGAACTGCATGACTCTCTGGCGCAGTCGCTCGCCTACATGAAAATTCAGGTCAGCCGGCTGCAGGCGCTGCTTCCTGCGTCGGACGCGGCGCGCCCGGTCCTGGCCGAACTGCGCGAGGGCCTCAACAGCGCCTATCATCAGTTGCGTGAATTGCTCACCACTTTCCGGCTAAAGATGGAGGAGGCTGGATTTCACGCCGCACTGGAAAAGACGGTCACGGAGTTCTCCGAGCGGGGCGACATTCCCATCGCCCTGGAAATCGATCTGCGGGATCGCAGCCTGACCCCCAATGAGGAGATCCATCTGCTGCAGATCGTGCGGGAGGCGCTATCCAATGTCCTGCATCATTCCAGCGCGCGCCGCGCCGAGGTCAGCCTGACCCCGGGACCGCATGGCCAGATCCACCTCTCCATCAAGGACAATGGGGTCGGCATCCGCAAGGAAGCCGAGGTTCACCACTATGGCCTGGCCATCATGAAGGAACGGGCACGCAACCTGGGTGCCATTCTCGTCGTCGAACCCCGCGAACAGGGGGGGACGCGAGTCAGCCTAGACTTCGTTCCTGCCAGCCTTCGCGGCCCCGAGGAAGTGCGAACAGCTACACTTTGACCATGGACAGTCCGCGCCTGCGCTTGCTCATCATCGACGACCACCCGCTGTTTCGCAAAGGAGCGGCTCAGATCATCGCCATGGCGGACGAATTCACCCTCGTGGGAGAAGCACCCGGCGGCGTCGCGGGGATCGAGATGGCGCGCCGCCACAAACCCGACATGATCCTGCTGGACCTCAACATGAGGGATTTGAGCGGGCTTGAGGTGCTTGCCACCTTGCGCGAAGATTTGCCGGACACCCGCATCGTCATGCTGACCGTCTCGGACGAGGCGAGCGATCTGGTCGGCGCGCTGCGTGCCGGTGCCGACGGCTATCTGCTGAAAGAGATGGAGCCTGAGGAACTGCTGGCCAAGCTGCGCGAAGCCGCCGCCGGCCAGTTCACCCTCACCGCGCGCCTCACCCATCTGCTCGCCCGTTCCTTGCGCGAGGACAGCCGGCCCAGGCGCCCGGAAGAGGCCGGTCTCACCGAACAGGAAATGCGCATTCTTGAACTCATAGCAGGCGCGAAGAGCAACAAGGTGATAGCCCGCGAGTTGGGCATCGCGGAGGGGACGGTGAAGGTCCATGTCAAGCATCTGCTGAAAAAGCTCAACCTGCGCAGCCGGGTGGAAGCCGCTGTATGGGCGGTGCAAAGGAAATGACTGTCCGCGCTGCCAGTGGCGCGGCGCCCGCAGCGCCCTGCGCCGGAGAGGTCTAGCCATGGAACGCTGTAATCTCGATGTCACGGATCAACGCCTGGTGCGCAACTGCTATCTTCTAGCCGGGTTGGGAGAGGAGGAACTCGCCCAGCTGACCCGGCGTGCGGAAGTGCACACCTACGCGCCCGGAGAAGTGGTTTTCGCCCAGGGGGAGGAGGCCCGTCAATTCTTCCTCGTCCTGGCCGGCATCGTGCGCCTGTACCGTGTCTCGCCTCAGGGCGAGGCCAAGGTCATCGAACTGATCCGGCCGGGTGCGCTTTTTGCCGAGGCGGTCTTTTTCATGGGCGCGCGCTATCCGGTGCACGCCGCCGCGCTCGATCGCGTGCGGCTGATCGCCTTCGATTTCCGGGATTTCAATTCCTGCCTTGAAGTGAGCCCCGGATTGGCCGCCCGCATGATGGCAGGCATGGCGCGCCGCATCCACGATCTGGTCAACGAGATCGACCGCCTCAGCATGGGCAGTGCGAGCCAGCGCCTGGCCTACTATCTGCTGGGCCTGCTGCATGCGGAGCCGGCGGAGGCCGGGGTGCGCCTGCGTTTGAAGGTTCCCAAGCATGTCATCGCCTCGCGCATCGGCGTCAAGCCGGAGACTTTTTCGCGCATGCTGGGGCGGCTGCGCGAGGAGGGCGTGCTCGACGTCCAGGAAGATCTCTTGATCCTGCACGACGTCGCCAAATTGCGCGCCATGCTCGGTGCGGAAACGGAAGACCTTTGATCTAGGTCATGGCGCGGCGGGGGGACGAGGTTTACCTTGGCCTGCATCACGTTCCCGGGGGCATCGCCATGGAAAGCTTTCTCGCTTATCTCTCGACCGATCACCAGCGTTGCGACGATTTGTTCGCTGAAGCCGAAACAGCGGCCGGACGCCGCGACTGGGCTGGCGCGGCGGACAAATTCCAGGCCTTTCGCGCCGCCATGCTGCGCCATCTGGAGGCGGAGGAAAGCCTGTTGTTTCCGGCTTTCGAGGCGCGCCTCGGCCACACCGGCGGCCCCACCAGGGTGATGTGCAACGAGCACGCGCAAATGCGGGATCTGCTGGACAGCATGGCGGACAGCGTTGCCGCGCGGGATGAAGCGGAATACCAGGGTCTGGCGGAGACGCTCTTGTGGCTCATGCGTCAGCACAACGTCAAGGAAGAACAGATCCTCTATCCCATGAGCGATCAGATGCTCGCCGACGCGCGCGCTGACCTGCTCGAACGCATGGCGGCGGTGTCGCCGGCATGACGGCGGACATGGTGGTGGATGCGCGCTGGCTGGCACCGCCCGGGCCCATGGAACGCGTTCTCCACGCGCTGGAAGCGCGCCGTCGCGGCCAGCCGTTGCGATTGCTGATCCACCGAGAGCCTTACCCCTTGTATGAACTGCTGAGGGCCCGGGGTATCGAGTGGCAGAGCCGTCGCCTCGCCGACGGCTGTTACGAGATCCTCATCGGGGGAGAGGCGCGGGGCGCCTGAATGCAGCGCGGCGGACTGGATTTCCAGCAGGCGCCGCCGCTGGACGTGCCGCTGCGTTTCTTTCTCACCGCGCCCCTGTTCCTGTTCTGCGCTGGCCTGCTGCTCTTCACCCCGGCCGCCTGGGACGGCCAGCGCTGGTCCCCGGCGCTCCTCGCCGCGGTTCACCTGGTCACTCTCGGCTTCCTTGCCATGGCCATGATGGGCGCGGCCCTGCAATTGCTCGCGGTGGTGGCGGGCACGCCCGTGGCGCGGCCGCGTCTGGTGGCCGGGCTGGTGCATGGCCCCGTTGCGCTTGGCACCCTGTTGCTGGCGGCAGGTTTTTGGCTGTCGCTAGGCTGGCCGTTTTATCCGGCCTTGGCGCTGCTGGCCGTTGCTGTGACAGCATTTGTGGTCGCCGTCGTGGCCAGCCTGCGGCGCGCGGCGCGCAATGCCACGGTCACCGCCATGGCAGCTGCGGTCTTCGCCCTGGCTGTCACTCTCGCCCTGGGCCTGAGGCTGGGCGTTACCCGCATCGGCGGAGCGGGGCCGGAGGATTTCATCGGCTGGGTGGATCTGCACGCGGCTTGGGGGATGCTGGGCTGGGTTTTCATCCTGGTGGCGGGGGTGGCTTACCAGGTGGTGCCGATGTTCCAGCTCACGCCGGTTTATCCACGCTGGCTCATGCTCTCCCTGGTTCCGCTGCTCATGGCGGGCCTGCTCGCGCTGTCTCTGGCTCAAGCGTCTGGCCGTGCATGGCCGCAGGACGCTGCCATGCTTCTGCTGGCCGCGGGTCCGCTGCTTTTCGCCGTTGTCACGCTGCATTTGCAGCACAGGCGCCGGCGCCGCGTGGCGGATGTCACCCTGGACTACTGGCGCGTGGGGCTGGGCAGTTTGGTGGCGGCCGTGCTCCTGGGCGTGGCGCCTGTTGCGGAAGGACACACGCCGACCCTCGTGGGCATCCTGTTTCTGTATGGATTTGCCGTGTCGACCGTGAATGGCATGCTGTACAAGATATTGCCTTTCCTCGCCTGGTTTCATCTGCAAAGCCAATTGCAGGTGGGCGCCGGATCGATTCCCAACATGAAAGAATTTATTTCAGACGGCCGCGCGCGACGTCAGTTCTATGTCCATGTCG
>JAJXXS010000093.1 GCA_021780975.1 Pseudomonadota bacterium | reverse complement strand
GCGATTCCGGATCGAGAACGCCACCGCGGTCCAGGCTTTCCAGTTCCCCCAGGCACTCGGGGGAAAGCTGGCGCCGTTCCTCAGGCGCCCAGTGGCGTTCGGCCACGAGTTCCGCCAGGCGCGGATGGGTGGGCGCATCTGCCATGCGGGCGAACCAGTCGAGGGCATAACCGATGTCCTTCTCCTCGAAGCCGGCGGCAAAGAGGCGCCGTTCCAGACTGGCCCGGTCCGGGGCGAGCCGCGCGGAACGATAGCTTTCGTAAAGGTAAACCAGGATTTCGAACATCTATGTATTCTGTCTGTATCAGGCCAAGCGTTGATAACGCCCACCGGGAAGCCTCGCCACGGCGCCCTCCAATTCAAGCGCCAACAGCTTGACCGATAGCACTTCCACCGTCAACCCGAGACGGCCGGCCAGCGTTTCCAGGTCTAGCGGGTCAAAGCCCAGGGCTTGCAGCACGGGATCGGCATCCGTCGCCTCCCCTGCCGCGTGCAGCGGCGGCATCACCGGCCAGGCGAGTTCCTCAAGTATGTCGGCGGCCGATTCCACCAGCTTGGCTCCCTGCTTGATGAGCGCATGGCAACCCTTCGAATGGGGCGAATGTATGGACCCGGGCACGGCAAAAACCTCGCGCCCCTGTTCCAGCGCCTGCCGGGCGGTGATGAGCGAGCCAGAGGACAAGGCCGCTTCGACCACCAGCACGCCGCGTGACAGGCCACTGATGATGCGGTTGCGGCTCGGGAAGTGCCCTGCGGCGGATGGGGTATCCAGCGCAAAGCTGGAGAGCATGAGCCCCTCTTCGGCGATGCGGTGGGCAAGGGCCTTGTGGCGCGCAGGGTAGACGAGGTTGAGGCCAGTGCCGACCACGGCGATGGTCGAGCCCGTCCCTCTGAGGGCGCCGCGATGGGCCGCGCCGTCGATGCCGAGCGCCAGCCCGCTCACCACGGTGAAACCTGCCTGCGCCAGAACCTCGGCAAAGGCCTCGGCATTTTGCTCCCCCTGCGGCGTGGCTTGACGCGAGCCGACCACCCCAAGACAGGCGTTGCCCAGCAGTTCGCGGCGCCCCACGCCGTAAAGCAGGGGTGGCGGGTCGCTGATCTCGCGCAGCATTGGCGGATAATCGGCGTCCGCCAGGGTCAGCAAAAACCGTCCCGGCTGGATCAGCCAGGCCAGGGTTTTTTCCAGCAGCGCGGCATCCGCTCCGCGCGCCCATCCTTCTCTGAGCTTGGCAGAGAGATAGGGCGCCAACGCCGCGTCAGGCGCAGCAAGCACGGCCTCCGCGCTGCCGAAGGCCGCCAGCAGGGCGCGCAAATGGCTCTCTCCCAAGCCGGGAACGAGCGCTATGCGCAGCAATGCTTCGGAAACATGCCGATCAGCGGCCATGGCAACAGGCTAACTCAACAAAAAAACGGCAGGCGGTTGCCTGCCGTTTTTTTCCGCCAGGCTCCGGCCGCTCAAGGATTCTTGACCGTGTCGAGCAGGTATACAGGGCCATCGGCGTCCAGGATCAGGCCGTAGGAAACCTTGTCAAAGACTTCGTAGACCATCAGTAGACCGCTGCGGGCATCCGGCAGCTTGACCGAATCGCCGGGGCTGGAGGTGGTCAAACAGGTCGTCCGGAAGGCATCCTGCGACGGCGAACTGCTCCAACTGACATGGCCAGTGCTTGCCAGGCAGCGGATGTCGCTCTCGAGCCAGGCACCGTCCTTGGGCTTGGCGCCACCCTCGGCCCCGCCCACCCAGGCCAGATCCTTGCGCTGCGCGGAAGTCAGCTTCACCGCGGCGCCCGTACGGTAAATGGCCAGCACATTGCCGGGCACCAAGCCGTTGCGGCGGCCGAGGTCAACCACCACCGTCTGGTAGCGGGCCGGCTCCGCAAAGCCGCCATAAGCGGCGATGATGCGGCCATCCACCGGTTTGGCTGGTGCGCTCGGAACATATTCGAAAACGTTCACGTTCTGCGCCGGCTCCAATTTGTCGCCCGGCTTGATCTCCTCCACGGAACGGGTGATGAGGAGTTTTTGCGGCGCCCCTTCCCGGATGGTGCGCGCATCACCCAGGTACTTCACCTCGTAGCCGAGCACCTCGCCGCTCACGGGATCCTTGAGCGGCGGCCCCATGCGCAGTATGTTCCAGCGCTTCACCCCCGCCGGGCCGCCGGTGGCGTAGACATCGTCGCCTTCGCCCAGGATCATGCGTTCCTGGTTGGTGCCAAGGATGAAAGGAGCGTGATCCAGGCCCCCCTTCTCGACCACGCGCGGCTGGCTCAGGAAAGGCTGGATGGCGCTCATGGGTATGGTCGGGATGGCAGCGTTCTCGATCGGCGTGATGCGCTCTTCGGGGTTGATCTTCACCACCGGCAGGCCATGCGAGCCGCTCTGGATCACCGACAGCCGCGGCTCAGGGCCCGAACGATCGAGCACAACGATATCTCCTGGGTAGATCCAGTGCGGATTCTTGATGGTGTCCTTGTTGAGGCCCCAGATGCGTGGCCACAGCCATGGCTTTTTGAGGAATTTTCCGGAGATGTGCCAAAGGGTGTCGCCCTTCACCACCGTATAGCGATCAGGCGCGTTGCTTTGCAGTTGGATGTTCTCCCCATGGGCGGGGAGGGATGACATGGCAGCGAAGCTCAACGTCAGGACGCTCAGGAATTTGCGCACGGAAAACCCTCCATTTAGACCTTGTCTAACTTGTCGATTGCATATATGGTTCAACTGAACCCCTTTACGGCAGAAACTGCGCCGGGTTTAGGCGAAAATTCCCCGCTGCCCCACGCGGCCCGTGCAACATGGCAAAACTCAGCATCCTGCGATACCCCGACCCCCGCCTCCACAAAGTAGCCCTGTCGGTGTCCGCGGTGGACGCCCGCATCCGGAAACTCGTCGACGACATGGCGGAAACCATGTACGCCGCCCCAGGCATCGGCCTGGCGGCGACACAGGTGGACGTGCATGAGCGCATCATTGTCATCGACATTTCCGAAGAAAGAAACGACCTCAGGGTACTCATCAACCCGGAGATCCTGGAAAAGACCGGCAGGATCACCTGGGAGGAGGGCTGCCTGTCGGTACCCGGCTACTTCGACAAGGTGGAGCGCGCCGCCCACATCCGCGTGCGGGCGCTCGATCGCAATGGGCAGCCCTACGAATTTGAGGCGGACGAACTGCTCGCGGTGTGCGTGCAGCACGAAATGGATCACCTGCTGGGCAAGGTTTTCGTCGAATATCTCTCGCCCCTGAAGCGCAACCGCGTCAAGACCAAGATGCTCAAGGAGTCGCGCGACATACGCAAAGCGCCCGACCGCGAGCACGTCGCCTTGTGATTGCCGGCGCGTCCTCCGGGCGCCTCCGCCACGGCGCATCTTGAAACTCATCTTCGCCGGCACGCCGGACTTCGCCGCGACGGCGCTCGCCGCCCTGTTTGGCGCCGGCCATGAAATCGCCCTCGTACTGACCCAACCGGATCGCCCAGCCGGCCGCGGCATGCAACTGACAGCGAGCCCGGTCAAGCAATTCGCCGCAGCCCACCGTTTGCCGGTTTACCAGCCAACCGGCCTCAAGGATGCCGCGAGCCAGGACGTCCTGCGCGCCATCCGGGCCGACGTCATGGTGGTCGCCGCCTACGGGCTCATCCTGCCCCCGGCCGTGCTCGACCTGCCGACCCATGGCTGCCTCAACATCCACGCCTCGCTGCTGCCGCGCTGGCGCGGCGCCGCGCCCATACAGCGCGCCATCCTCGCCGGCGATAGCGAAACCGGCATCACCATCATGCAGATGGATGCAGGCCTGGACACCGGCGCGATGCTGCTGAAGAAATCACTCGCCATCGGCTGCGAGGATACCGCCGGGAGTCTGCACGATCGCCTCGCCACGCTCGGCGCAATGGCCATCGTCGAAGCGCTCGGCCAACTCGATGCCCTGGTGGCACAGCCGCAGGATGCCGCGCTGGCCACCTACGCGGCCAAGCTCGAAAAGCGCGAAGCGCGCATCGACTGGCACCGCCCGGCGGATGACATCGCACGCGCAGTGCGGGCCTACAACCCGCAACCCGGCGCCTACACCAGCGTGCGTGGCGAAGTCCTGAAGGTTTGGGCGGCGCATGTCCTGCCCGGAAGCGGCAGTCCCGGAGAAATCATCCGTGCCGATGGCAGCGGCCTGGTGGCGGGCTGCGGCGCGGGCCTCCTGGCGCTGGAGGAAGTGCAGAAGGCCGGTGGCAAGCGCCTCCGCGCGACCGACTGGCTCACGGGCGCGCACCTCGCCGCAGGGGAACACCTCGGCGACGCCTGAAACCGCCCCGCCGTCCTTGAATTTTCCTCTCTCGACCACATCTAAGCTCGCAGTTCCACCTTCCCTTGCGGAGTTGCTTCAATGTTCGGCAATTGGCTGAAAACCTCCCTGCTCATGGCGGCCATCGTCGCCCTGTTCGGTGCCATCGGCTTTTTCATTGGCGGGCAGAACGGCATGCTCATCGCCCTGCTGGTGGCCGCGGCGATGAATCTGTTCGCGTATTGGAACTCGGACAAGATGGTGCTGCACATGTACCACGCGCAAGAAGTGGACGCACACAGTGGCGGCCGCTTCTATCAGATCGTCGCCGAACTGGCACAGCGCGCCGGATTGCCCATGCCGCGGGTGTACATCATCGACGAACCCCAGCCCAATGCCTTCGCCACCGGGCGCAACCCCGCGCATGCCGCCGTGGCGGCCACCACCGGCATCATGAACCTACTCAGCGAGCGCGAGCTGCGCGGTGTGATGGCGCACGAACTCACGCACGTGCGCCATCGCGACACGCTCATTTCCACCCTCAGCGCCACGGTCGCCGGCGCCATTTCCATGCTGGCGAACTTTGGCATGTTCTTCGGCGGCCGTGACAGCGAGGGACGGTCAGTGAACCCGGCGCTTGCCATCCTCGTCATGATCGTCGCGCCGCTGGCGGCCATGCTCATCCAGATGGCGATCTCGCGTGCGCGCGAATTCGGCGCGGATGCCGGCGGGGCGGAGATTTCCGACGACCCTGAGGCGCTCGCCTCCGCCTTGCGCAAAATCGAGGCCTACGCGCACGGCGTGCCCCTGCCGGCCGCCGAGGCGCACCCGGAAACCGCGCAGATGATGATCATCAACCCGCTCTCGGGGGGCGGCATCGCCGGCCTGTTCGCCACCCATCCGCCCACCGAGGAACGCGTGGCACGCCTGCTGCAAATGGCACGTGGCGGCTGAAGCCTCCGCCTGGGCCGAGGTGCTGGCCGCAGTCCTCGCGGGCCGCACCCTGCCCCAGGCCCTCGCCGGTGCCACGATGCCCGCCAACCGCGGCGGCGTCATGGATACCGCCTACGGGGCGCTGCGCTTCCGCGGCGAACTGGAGGGCGTATTGAGCCAGTTGTTGCGCCAACCCCTCAAGGATCAGCGCCTGCATGCCCTACTGCTGGGAGCGCTTTACCGCTTGTCGCACACTGATACTCCCGCCTACGCCGTGGTCAACGAAGCGGTGGAGGCCGCAGGACCGAAGTGGGCGCGAGGCCTGGTGAACGGCGTGTTGCGCACCTTCCTGCGCACGCCTGCCGCGATCCTGAAAGGCGCCCGCGTGAACGAAGAGGGGCGTTGGAATTTTCCCGCCTGGTGGGTGGAAAAGCTGCGCGCCACCTATCCGCAGGAGTGGCAGGACATGCTTGCGGTCAGCCAGGAGCACCCGCCCCTGACCCTGCGCGTGAATCGGCGCAAAACCACTCCGTCCGCCTACCAGGAGGAACTGGCGGCCGCAGGGCTGGCGGCCACGCCCACCGGCCCGTGGGCTCTCACCCTGGCGCAGCCCGTGCCAGTTGCCAAGCTGCCGGGCTTTACCGAGGGGCGTGTCTCGGTGCAGGATGCCGGCGCGCAATGGGCGGCACTGGCGCTGGACCTCGCCGATGGGCAGCGCGTGCTCGACGCCTGCGCCGCGCCCGGCGGCAAGACGGGGCATATCCTTGAATGCGCCGACGTCGATCTGCTTGCCCTTGACGCCGACCCCGCCAGGCTCGAACGCGTGCGCGAAAATCTTGTTCGCCTGCAGATCTCCGCGCGCCTGCAGGCGGCGGATGCCGCCGTTCCCGCAGCATGGTGGGATGGCCAGCCCTTCGACCGCATCCTGGCAGATGTGCCCTGCTCGGCCTCTGGAGTCGTGCGCCGCCACCCGGACATCAAATGGCAGCGGCGCCCTTCCGACCTGGCTACTTTCACTCACACGCAAAAGAAAATCCTTGCCGCGCTATGGCAGACGCTGGCCCCCGGTGGTAAATTGCTTTACGCCACCTGCTCCGTGTTCCCGGAAGAAAATCAGAATCAAATCCAAGCGTTTCGGAAGACTCATGCTGACGCACGACTTCTCCCCCTGCCGGCTGCATTGGGCGACGGCAGGCTGTTGCCTGAGCGGCGTCGGGACGGCTTCTTCTACGCCCTGCTGGAAAAAACTGCTTGAGCTATCGCTGCCTTTGCTGGCGCTGATCCTGACTCTCGCGTGTGCGCCGCTTTCCGTGCGGGCGGCCGGCATCCAAGTGGAAAGCGCGGAACTCAAACTGCAGAGAGAACGCTACGACGTCTACGCGCATCTCGCCATCAAACTCAACCCGACCCTGGAAGAAGCCCTGCATAAGGGCGTGACCCTGGTGTTCCGCACCGATTTCCGCATCGTCGAGCCGCGGCGCTGGTGGTTCGATGCGGAGCTTGCCCACGAGGCCATGCAAAGCCGCCTGAGCTACAACTTCCTGCTGCGCCGCTACCTGCTGGAAAGCAGCTATCAGACCCATGCCTACGACACCCTCGATGGCGCCCTCGATGGCCTTGGCGATATCCGCGCCTGGTCGGTGTTGGACCGCGTCGAGCTCAGGCCCGGCACAACCTACCGGGCTTCGCTGCGCATGAAGCTGGACACCTCGCAGCTTTCCAAGCCCATGCAGGTGAATGCCCTCGCTTCCGGCAAGTGGTCCCTGGAGAGCCCCTGGTATGGCTGGAGGGTTGAGGCGGCGGCGCCATGAAATACCTCCTGACGGCGGCCGCCCTGGCGGCGGCGGCGCTGCTCTATTTCCTTTTCACCGCCAGCCACGACACACCGCAGTTGAGCGAGAACTTCTCCTCTTTGCTCATCATCGGCTCTACCGGCGCCGTCCTCCTGCTGGCCGCCGTGATCTGGCAGCTGTGGCTGCTGCGCCGGCGCATGCGCGCCGGCGTGTTCGGCAGCAAGCTAACCTACCGCCTGCTCATCTGGTTCATGGTGGTGGCGGTCCTGCCCGGCGCGATCGTCTACCTGACCTCGGTGTATTTTCTCAACCGCACCATCGAGTCCTGGTTCGACGTGCGCGTGGACCGTGCCCTGGCATCCGGCGTGAATCTCGGCCAGGCGGCGCTCAATGATCTCTTGCAGGATCTCAACAAGAAGGCGGAACGCATGGCGGTGGCGCTCTCCGGCGAGGGCGCCGGCACCAGCATCACCCTGCTCTCCAACCTGCGCGAGCAGGCGGCGGTATCGGAAGCGACGCTGTTCGACGAATCCGGCAATGTCATGGCCTATGCCGGCAGCGAGAACAGCAGCCTGCTGCCCGACATTCCCAGCCGCAACCTGCTCTGGCAGGTGCGCCAGCAGCAGCCCTACCGCCAAGTGGAAGTCGGCGAGAACGGCGACCTGGTGATGCGCGTCCTGGTGCCTGTGTACTCCGCCTCGCTCACCGGTGGCACGCGCGTGCTGCAGGTGATCCAACCCGTGCCGCCCAGCCTCGCGCGCGACGCCGACGCGGTGCAGACCACCTACCAGGAATACCAGCAACTGGCCCTTTCCCGCCTCGGCCTCAAGCGGCTTTACGGACTGGCCCTGACCCTGACATTGCTGGTCGCCCTGCTCCTCACCACGGCCCTGGCCTACCTCGTGTCCGAGCGCCTGGGGGCGCCCCTGCGCAGCCTGGCGCGCGGCACCCGTGCGGTGGCGCAGGGAGACTTCTCGCAGATGCAGCCGGTTTCCAGCCGCGACGAGCTGGGCGCGCTGATCAAGTCCTTCAACCGCATGACGCGGCAATTGAGCGAAGCGAAGCAGCAGGCCGAGCACAATCAGCAGCAGACCGAGCAGGCCAAGGCCTATCTGGAGAACGTGCTTGGCCACCTCTCCTCGGGCGTCGTCGCCCTGGATGGCGCCTTGGTGGTGCGCACCGTCAACGAGGCGGCGGCGCGCATCCTCGGCGCTGACGCCGCCAGCCTGCTCGGCAAGCCGCTTTCTCAATGGGGCGAGGGTGAGAGCGCCCTCGCCCAGTTTGGCGCGCGTGCGCATGAGCATTTCACCGCCGGTGACACGAGCTGGCAGGAGCAACTCGATTATGCTGCGCCCGGCAGTGCGCTCAAGCTGCTGGTGCGCGGCAGCCGCC
>JAJXXS010000265.1 GCA_021780975.1 Pseudomonadota bacterium | reverse complement strand
CCACCGGCTCGGTGTACAGCAGAGAGCGCATGTGCCAGAGATCCTTGCCGGGATAGACGTGGCAGTTCTTGCCGAACGGCGAGGCATCCAGCATGGTCTGCACCTTTGCGGCCCAGTCCTTGCTGCCGTTGGTGGAAAGAATATGCGTCGGCTCGGCGCCCAGCTCCAGCAGGAAGGCTGCAAGGCCGAGGCACATGTCCGGATCGCCGTAAATGGCGAACTTCTTGCCATGGATGTGGGCGCTGGAGTCGGCGATGGCGTCCACCAGGCGACCCCGCTCCTTGGCCAAGGCGTCGGGAATCGCCTTGCCGGTAAGGCGCGAGACTTCCATGAGGAACTTGTCGGTGGCTTCCACGCCAATGGGGTGGTTGAAGGCCGCGACCTCCTGGCCGTGCTCGGCGATCAAGGGCAGAGTCTTTTCCGTGCAGTATTCCTGCATGGAGAGGGTCGCCCTGGCGTGGATGGCGTTGGCCGCCTCTTCCAGGGTGGTGCCGCCGTCATACATGCGGAACTCGCCATCCGCCGGGGTATCCCAGACGTCGCTGTTGTCGCCCAGGATGGTGTAGGACACCCCCATCAGTTCGAACATGCGCTTGATCTCGCGCAGATTGCCGACGGTGTAGCCATCGAAGCCGCCGATGAAGTTGATCTTGTCGTTGGGCACGCGCACCAGGGGCTCGACCGTGCCGGCCTTGCCGTCCCAGAAGTGGCTGATGATGCCCTTCATGGCGTTGTCGTAGCCGGTGATGTGGCTGCCGACGAAGGCCGGGGTGTGGGCGAAGGGGACGTCGAACTCCGCCGGCACCGAGCCCTTTTCCTTGGAGGTCTTGATGAAGGCGTTGAGGTCGTCGCCGATCACCTCCGCCATGCAGGTGGTGGAAACTGCGATCATCTTCGGCTTGTACATGTTGTAGGTGTTGGCCAGGCCGTCGATCATGTTGTTGAGCCCGCCGAACACCGCGGCGTCTTCCGTCATGGAGGATGAGACACAGGAGCTGGGCTCCTTGAAGTGGCGCGAGAAGTGGCTGCGGTAGTAGGCCACGCAGCCTTGCGAGCCATGCACGAAGGGCAGCGTGCCTTCAAAGCCGACGGCGGCGAACACCGCCCCCAGCGGCTGGCAGGCCTTGGCCGGATTGACGGTAAGGGCCTCGCGGGCGAAGTTCTTTTCCCGGTATTCCCAGGTTTTGGTCCATTCGACGATGCCCGTCACCTTCTCCTGGGGGTGGGGGGCTTCGAAGTTGCTCTTCTTGTCCTCGAACATCTCCACGTATTCCGGCTGGCGGAACAGGTCGAAATGGTCGAGTACCTTTTCAGCGCTTTGGCTCATATCTATCTCCTAGCTTGCAGGGTGCGTTGCCGCACGTTCAGTTCCGGTGCGCGTCCAGCAGCGCACCCCACAGGTTCTTCAGCGCGCGGCCAGGCCGCGCCGCCACTTCATTTCCAGGGCGCCTTGGTCTTGCTCCAGATCGGGTTGTTGATGGCCATGTCCATGTCGCGGGCGAAGATGGCAAAGCCGTCATAGCCGTGGTAGGGCCCGGAGTAATCCCAGCTGTGCATCTGGCGAAAGGGGAAACCCATTTTCTGGAAGACGTACTTTTCCTTGATGCCGGAGGCCACCAGGTCGGGCTGCAGCTTTTCCACGAACTGCTCGAATTCATAGCCGGTGACGTCGTCGTAGATCAGCGTGCCGTCCTTCACGTAGTGGGTGGTGCGCTGGTAGTCGTCGTTGTGGCCGAACTCGTAGCCTGTGCCGATCACTTCCATGCCGAGGTCTTCATAGGCGCCGATCACGTGGCGCGGGCGCAATCCGCCGACGAACAGCATGACCTTCTTGCCTTCCAGGCGCGGGCGGTACTTGTCGACCACCGCCTGCATCATGGCGTTGTATTTGGCGATGACCTTTTCCGCGCCTTCCTTGATCTTGTCGTCGAAGTGGCTGGCAATCTCGCGCAGCGAGGCCGCGATCTTGCTGGGGCCGAAGAAGTTGTATTCGACCCAGGGGATGCCGTACTTCTCTTCCATGTGGCGCGAGATGTAGTTCATGGAACGGTAGCAGTGCAGCACGTTGAGCTTGGCCTTGGGCGTGTTCTCCAGTTCGGCCAGGGAGCCGTCGCCGGACCACTGGGCGATCACGCGCAGGCCCATTTCCTCGAGCAGGATGCGGGAGGCCCAGGCATCGCCGCCGATGTTGTAGTCGCCGATGATGGCCACGTCGTAAGGCGTGCTCTGGAATTCCGTCTTCTGGGTTGCTTCCTTGTCGAACACCCAGTCGCGGATGGAGTCGTTGGCGATGTGGTGGCCCAGGGACTGGGACACGCCGCGGAAGCCCTCGCAGCGCACCGGCACGATGGTCTTGCCGCCGTATTCCTTGGATTTCTTCTTCGACACCGCCTCGATGTCGTCGCCGATGAGTCCGATGGGGCACTCGGACTGCACCGAGATGCCCTTGTTGAGCGGGAACAGATCCTGGATCTCGTCGATGATCTTCTCCAGCTTCTTGTCGCCGCCGAAGACGATGTCCTTTTCCTGGAAGTCCGAAGTGAACTGCATCGTGACGAAGGTATCCACCCCGGTGGTGCCGATGTAGTAGTTGCGTCGCGCCGCCCAGGAATACTGGCCGCAGCCCACCGGGCCGTGGGAGATGTGGATCATGTCCTTGATCGGGCCCCACACCACGCCCTTGGAGCCGGCGTAGGCGCAGCCGCGGATGGTCATCACGCCCGGGATGGACTTGATGTTGGACTTCACTCCGCAATCCGGCTTGCCTTCTTCAAAGGTGCCGAGATGCTTGGCGCGCCGCTTGGCGGTTTTTTCCGGGTAGACCGACAACACCTCCTGGATCATCTCCTTGTTGCGGGCCTTGATGTCTTCTGCCGTCAGACTCATTGCTGCACTCCTCTATGTTGAAAAACCGATCGAGAACTCGCGATTTGGAACCCTCTGCAAACAGCGCTTGCTCCTTCACGCCGTTTGCGGACGACTCCCGGCCCCGCCGCAGCGGGGCCGGACACCGCTTAGGCAGCGGCCGCCGCCAATTCGGCCGCGGTCTTGCCGACGATGGATTCGTCCACCTGCTTCATGATCCCGTGCTCCATCAGCATGTCTTCCAGTTCGTCCATGGTGATGGGGGTGGGGATGATGCCCTGGCCGGCATTCGCATGTATCTTGGTTGCGAGCTGGCGATACTCGTCGGCCTGCTTGGAATCGGGCGCGTACTCCATCACCGTCATGCGGCGCAGTTCGGCGTGCTGCACCACGTTGTCGCGCGGCACGAAGTGGATCAGCTTGGTGCCGAGCTTGCCGGCCAGCGCTTCGGCCAGTTCCAGTTCCTTGTCGGTCTGGCGCTCGTTGCACACCAGCCCGCCCAGGCGCACGCCGCCGGAATTGGCGTACTTGAGAATTCCCTTGGAGATGTTGTTGGCCGCATACATGGCCATCATCTCGCCCGACATGACGATGTAGATTTCCTGCGCCTTGTTCTCGCGTATGGGCATGGCGAAACCGCCGCACACCACGTCGCCCAGCACGTCGTAGGACACGTAGTCGATGCCCTCGTAGGCGCCTTCCTCTTCCAGGAAGTTGATGGAGGTGATCACGCCGCGGCCGGCGCAGCCGACGCCCGGCTCGGGACCGCCGGACTCGACGCAGCGGATGTCCTTGTAGCCGATCTTCATGACGTCCTCGAGCTCGAGGTCTTCCACGCTTCCTGCTTCGGCGGCCAGGGACAGGATGGTGTCCTGGGCTTTGGCGTGCAGGATCAGACGGGTGGAATCGGCCTTGGGGTCGCAGCCGACGATGAGAATCTTCTGGCCCAGGTCGGCCAGAGCCGCGAGGGTATTCTGGGAGGTGGTGGACTTGCCGATGCCGCCCTTCCCGTAAAACGCAATTTGACGCAATGCAGACATTTAAACTCTCCTTGGTTCAGTTCGGTTCAGATGAAAACCTGCTTCGGGCCCGAGTGATTCGCCGGTTCACTTTCTTCAGTCGCCTTCTTTTGCGGGCTTTCGCTGTTACAGCGAAACCCGGCAAGAAACATCCGGTGCGTAGGGACTTGAGCAACCGCCGTGCCACGTCGCACGAAACATCGCAACTATCTGTTTAATCGTTGGTTTTCTGCGGCACTGCGAGGTTGTCTGACTTGTTGCAAACCATACAAAGGGACTGGGTGCTGTCGGGAACGATACAAGCCGACACGGCCGGGCCGCGCGTGGGGACTGCGCCAGTCCCTTGAAATGCAACAGCTTCGCGGCCGACGCCGCGGCATTTGGAAATGGGAACGCAATTTGCTCTTTTCAGAGGCATCGGATATTCAGGAGCCCATCATGCAAATTGGAGTGGAAGCCGCCCGCGCGGTGGACAACAAACGCGTCTTCATCGTCGATACGGACGAAATCAGCCGCATGGCCGCGGCCTTCATGCTGCACGACGAGAACGAAACCCATGAGCTCGCCGGCCTCAAGGCAGCCTTCGACAAGGCGTCCGAGTGGAAACCCGACCTCCTGGTATTGGGTGAGGCCCTCGTCAACGCAGAGGGGAAGGACATCTTTGCCCGCTGCGCCCAGACCATACCCGGGGTGAAAACCCTGCTGTTGGCCGAACAGGGCAAGGAGGAGTTTGCGCAGGCCTGCCGTGAGGCGGGTGCCGACGGCGTGGTGCTCAAGCCGCTCACGGTTGAAAAGCTGCGCGACCGGGTGGACGCCCTGCTGGGCCGCAAGCGCCGCCCCATCGCCATACAGGCCGCCTGAACGGGCCGCAGTGTGCATGGCACCAATCTGGTCGGCCTGCCGCCGGCCGTGGTGGGCAGCGTAGCCTACAACGATGACCCGCAACCGCTTGCCATCCGCGGCGTGCGCGAAATGCACAGCGGGTTTTTCCAGTGCCTGGAGGGTACGGCAAGCGCCGCGGAGGCCGCGCGGCTCTTCCAACGCTACCTGGATGAATGGTTTGGACTCGACATGCCCAATGTGGACGCCTACGGCCGGCGCCGCTTCCGCTCCGATTACCTGTGCCTGCTGAAAGGCTGGGCCTTCGACGCGAACTCCATGGAAGGCGCCGTGCTCAAGGGCTGGGTCGAAAGCCGCTTCGGCCTTGCTCCCAGCTATCACAAGGCCCCGCTCGGGCGCTTCGGTTCCCCTGCGTGGATGGGCTACCTCGAAGAAAAATTGAGCTGTCGCTACAACATCGCCAGCCTTTATCAGCAACTGGACCTGCTCTATGAGTTTTGCCAGCACGTCCTGGCCCGCTGGATCGGCCGCGGCCAACGCCACCTGGCGCTCTACCGCGGCATGAATCCCTGCAGCGGCGCCAGCCTGCCTGCGGGCATCCATGCGGGGCCTTGTCACGTCGACCTCAATAACCTGGTCTCTTTCAGCGGCTGCCGGGAAATCGCCGGCGAGTTCGGTGACTACATCCTCAGCGCCCAGGTCCCTTTGACCAAGGTCGTTTTTTTCAACGAGCTGTTCAGCCACCACATGCTCAAGAGCGAAGGCGAATATCTGGCCATCGGCGGAGGTTACAGGGTTGAGGTCAGCTACCTGTGAGCCGCCGCGCCGAGCTGTTGGATCGAGCGCTGGGCGCCTACCTGGGGCTCGCGCTCGGCGACGCGCTGGGAGCCACAGTCGAGTTCATGACGCCGCGGGAAATCCAGGCGGCGTACGGACTGCACCGCACACTGGTCGGCGGCGGCTGGCTCAAGCTGCGCGCCGGGCAGGTCACCGACGACACGACCATGGCACTGGCCATGGGCCGGGCGATCGTGGCGCAGCAGGGCTGGAACCTGCGAGCGGTAGCGGAAAACTTCGCGCTGTGGCTGAAAGCCAAGCCGGTGGACTGCGGCCATACCTGCCGCCGCGGCATCCAGCGCTACATCACCTCGGGCAGCCTGTGCGGCCAGGCCAGCGAAGAAGCAGGCAATGGCGCAGCGATGCGCAACCTGCCCGTGGCGCTGGCAACCCTGGGCGACGCCTCTGCGTTCGAACACTGGACGCTGGAGCAATGCCACATCACCCACAACAACCCGCTGTCCGATGCCGCCGCGCTGAGCCTGGGCAGCATGGTCCAGGCGCTGCTCCTCGGCCAGGGGCTCAAGGCCTGCCGGGAAGAGGCCAACCGGCTGATCCGGCGTTACCCCGTGTTTCGCTTCTCGCCCTATGCTGGTCGGGCATCCGGCTACATCGTGGATACGGTGCAGACCGTGCTGCATTATTTCTTTCACGCCGACAGCGTCGAGCACTGCCTGGTGCAGACGGTCAACCAGGGGGAGGATGCGGACACCACCGGCGCGCTCGCCGGCATGCTGGCGGGGGCTGCCTACGGCGTTGGCAGCCTGCCCGGCCACTGGCTCGATCGACTCGATCCGGTGGTGCGCCGGGACATCACTGGCCAGGCAGAGGCCCTGCTGCGGCTGTCTCCTTACTATCAAGCGATGGAGGACTAAATGCGGATCGTCTTCTATGAAAAACCCGGCTGTGCCAACAATGCGCGGCAGAAGCAATTGCTGCTGGCGGCAGGCCACGAGCTGTTCGCAAAGAACCTCCTGACGGAGCCCTGGACGACGGCACGGCTGAGGGAATTCTTCGGCGCCCGCCCGGTGGCGGAATGGTTCAACCGTGCGGCACCCCGCGTCAAGGATGGCGGAATCGTTCCCGAAACCATGACCGAGGCCGCGGCGCTGCAGGCGATGGTGGAAGACCCCCTGCTGATCCGTCGCCCGCTGCTGGAAGCCGGGGAAATTCGCCTGGCCGGTTTCGATTCCCCCCAGGTCACGCGCTGCCTGGGCGACAGCGCAACGGCAAGCGACGATGATCTCGCGCAGGCCTGCCACCGGCAGCGCCCCTGCCCTTCCCTACCCACTGAGCCATGACCACGGCCGCTGAAATCGTCCTGGCCTACCACCAGCGCACCAAGCATCACCTGCAGCGCTATGCGGCAGGACCGGAAACGCTGGACTGGAGCATGCAGCCGGACCCCTTCCGCAGCTTCGACGGCGCGCCGCGCACGGCATTGCCATTCACGGCCGATAGCCTTACCACCCGCTACAGTCAGCTTGCCGCCGCGGAGTCGGTGCCGCCGCATACCCCAGGCCTCGATGCCCTTGGCGCATTGCTGGAATTGTCCCTAGGACTTTCCGCGTGGAAGGAATATGGGCCCGATCGCTGGGCGCTGCGCTGCAACCCATCCAGCGGCAACCTCCATCCCACCGAGGGCTACGTCCTATCGAGCGGCACACCTGGGCTGGCGGATGGCGTGTATCACTATCTCAGCCGCGAGCATGGCTTGGAGCGTCGCCTCGCGCTGTCCCCCGGCACCCTGCCCGCCGGCCTGTATCTTGCGCTCAGCTCGGTGCACTGGCGCGAGGCCTGGAAGTATGGCGAACGCGCGTTTCGCTATTGCCAGCTGGACACCGGCCACGCCCTGGGTGCGCTGCGCTACGCCGCCGCAGCCCTTGGCTGGAGCGTTTCATTGCCAACGGGCCAGGACCCGACGGGACTCGCTCGCTGGCTGGGTCTGGACAGGGCCGAGGATTATGCGGCGGTGGAGCGCGAGGAGCCTGAACTGATGATTGCCCTAAAGCCTACGCCGGCCGGCACCCCGGCCGCGTGGGCATCGGACCCTGCGCCCGCCGGCCCATGGACGGGACGGCCCAACCGGCTCGATCCGCATCCCATGTACCACTGGCCGGTGATCGACGAAGTGGCCGCGGCCTGCCGGCAGCCCGCCTCGCCATCCGATGCCGGCACGCTCCCGCCCTATCCGCCTCGACAGGAAACCTGCAGCGAGGCAGCGGCCGACATCATCCGCCGGCGGCGCAGCGCGCAGGGCTTCGACCCGCGCGGCAGCATGGAACAAGACGCCTTTTTTCGCCTGCTCGACGCCCTCCTCCCGCGCGCTGGCATCCCCTGGGACATCTGGGCCTATGCGCCCAGGGTGCACCCGATCCTCTTCGTCCACCGCGTGGCGGGGCTCGATCCCGGCCTCTACGCACTGCCCCGCAGCTCGCATGGCGAGGGCGAGCTGCGTGCCGCGCTGAGCCATGATTTTCTCTGGCAGCGCCTTGCCGGCGCGCCGGCCCATCTGCCCCTGTTCCTGCTGCAGGCCGGCGATGGGCGCACAGCGGCGCGGACGCTGTGCTGCCACCAAGCCATCGCCGCCGACAGCTGTTTCGCCTTGGGCATGCTGGCGGAATTCGGGCCGCAGGTCCGCGACCTTCCGTGGCGCTACCGGCAACTGCATTGGGAGGCCGGGCTGCTGGGCCACGTGCTCTATCTGCAGGCAGAGGCGGCAGGCCTGCGCGGCACCGGGATCGGCTGCTATTTCGATGACGCCTTCCACGAACTTCTGGGTCTGCGCGACGACCGCCTGCAATCGCTGTACCACTTCACCGTCGGCGTTCCCCTTGCCGACCACCGCATCACCACCCTGCCGCCCTACCCGGGCCGCGACCATCGCACCAGGAACGAGGGAACAGCACATG
>JAJXXS010000170.1 GCA_021780975.1 Pseudomonadota bacterium | reverse complement strand
GGCTGGTGTGCTCAAGAACGGCCCGGCCTATCACGCGGGGGTTCGCCCGGGTGACGTCCTGACCGCCATTAATGGCAAGCCCGTCAGCGATTCCGCCAGCCTGCTCAACCTCATCGCCGGGCTGGCGCCGGACAGCCAGGCCCACCTCAGCCTGCTGCGGCGGGGGCATCCAGTGCAAATCACGCTCGAGGTGGGCAAGCGTCCGGCGCAAAGCCCGGTCGGCGTCCGCCCGGACGGCGAGGAAAACTAGGCGCTTGCCGGAGGCAGGGCGGACCCTACCGCGCTGCGGCCCGCCTCACCCTGGATAGAGGCAGCAGGCCAGCCCACAGATAGGCGAACGCATAGAGGTAGATGAGGACGTTGCCCAGCACGTCCCCCCGCACACCAGTGCCCGCCAGGCCATAGGGACCGCCGAAGCCTTCCGCTGTGCTCCACACCGCCAGGCAATACGCCGCGCCCAGCGGCAGGGTGTAGCGCAGGAAGCGGCCGCTGAGCAGGCTCAGGGCCATGAGCGTCTCGGCCACCGCCACCAGGACGGCAACCATGCCCGGCCCCATCCACTGCACCAGCGCTGCAACGCCGTTGATGTAAGCGGCAATCCAGGCCGGCTGCCCTTCTGCGGCAGGCAAGAGCTGGGCCATGAAATGGGTGAGGAAATATGGCTGCCACTTGAGCAGGGCATCAAAAGCCCAGAGCAGGCCGAACAGGATGCGTTCGCGCCGGAATGGATCTGCTTCGCAGGCAGCCCCTTCCAGCAGATTCTGCGCGCGCCAGGCGAAAAGAAAGACGATGAAGTAGTTCACGAATACGCCAGGATCGGTCTGGCCGTCGGCATAGGGATAACCCAGCACATCCAGCGTCAGCCAGCAGCATAGGCTGTAGACCAGGCCCACCAGAATGAAAGTGCGCACCCGCAAGCCCGCCAGCAGCGCAAACCCCAACAGCAGTTCGAGCAGGATGAGGAAGAGCGCGACCCGCTCCGGCCCCAGCCAAAGCAGGCTGTCGTGCAGCACCGCCAGAACCGGCCGCATCCATGGCGGCGCCACACCGGCCTGATCGAACGCAGCGAGCATGCGCGCGCCCCCTCCCGGGCTCCACACCCAGGCCAGGTAGTGGAACAGAGCATTGGCGATCCAGGTCGCGCCGAGCAGGCGGCGCAGCCACAGCCAGGTTTGCAGGGCAGAGGGGGGGCAGGTCGACGCGGTATCCATGCGCATTTGACTGCGCCGACGGCCAAGGTTCACCTGCCGCCGCGGGATACGACGCGCGCGCGCTTCAAAGGCTGTTGCGCCACTCCTGGTCCTCGGCGTCGAACAGCCGGTTGCCTTCGTGCGGGCCCCAGGTCCCGGCCTGGTAGGTGTGGATGAAATCGCGCTCCTGGGCCCAATACTTGAGGATGGGATCGACCACGCGCCAGGCCCATTCCACCTCGTCGAAGCGGATGAACAGGGTCTTGTCGCCTTCCACCACGTCCAGCAGCAGCGCCTCGTAGGCGTCCAGCGGCTTTTCGTCGTCGCGCCGGTAGCTGGCGTTGAGCTGCAGCAGGCGGGTCTCCATGTCCAGACCCGGCTGCTTGACGTGGATTTCCATTTTCATGGACTCCTCCGGCTGGATGGAAAGCAGTATCCAGTTGGGGTCTATGGTCTGCAGCGGCGTTTCGCGGAACAACTGCTGGGGAGGATGGCGCAGGCGGATGGCGATCATCGACATCTGCTCCTTGAGGCGCTTGCCGGTGCGCAGGTAGAACGGCACGCCGCGCCAGCGCCAGTTGTCGATGTAGAACTTGGCGGCGATGTAGGTCTCGGTGATGGAGTTCTCCTCCACCCCCGCCTCCTGCTGATAGCCGACCTGCATGTCACCGTCCACGAAGCCGGGCGCGTACTGGGCACGGAAAGCGTGGGCATGCACCGAATTCCTGGCGATGGGACGGATGGAACGCAGCACCTTGACCTTCTCGTCGCGCAGCGCATCCGCCTCCAGGGCCGGCGGCGGCTCCATGGCCACCACCGTAAGCAACTGCATGAGATGGTTCTGCAGCATGTCGCGCAGCGCGCCGGCCTTGTCGTAATATTCCGCGCGCCCTTCGATGCCGATGGATTCGGCCACCGTAATCTGCACATGGTCGATGAAATTGCGGTTCCACAAGGGCTCGATCAAGGTGTTGGCGAAGCGGAACACCAGCAGGTTCTGCACGGTCTCCTTGCCGAGGTAATGATCGATGCGGTAGATCTGCTCTTCGTCGAAATAGCGGTGCAACAGCTGGTTGAGGATCTGCGCCGATTCGATGTCCTGGCCGAAAGGCTTCTCGATGACGATGCGATTGAAGCCGCGCGGCTTGTTCAAGCCCACCGCCTCCAGGTTCTTGATCACGGCGGCATATTCGCCCGGCCGGATGGCGAGATAGAACACGACATTGGAGCAGACGCCCATCTTGGGCTTGGCCACGGCCTCCTTGAGGCGCTCGTAGGCCGCCTGATCGGCGAACTCGCCTTGCACGTACTCGAAACGGGCGACGAAACGCTGGCAGGCTTCTTCCTGACACACCACCTCCTCCTGCTCGCGCAGCACGTCGCGCAAGTAGGAACGCCACTGCTCGGTGGTCCACTCGCGCCGCGAGAAGGCGATGAAATTGAGGCTCTCCGGCAGGCGGCCGGCCAGTTCGAGCCGGTACAGCGAAGGCAGCAGCTTCTTCGAAGCAAGGTTGCCGGTGGCGCCAAAGATGACGAAGGCACACAAACCGCTGATGGCGTCTTCACTCATGGCTGCCCTCCTGCTTCACGGCGTGGCCGCCGAAACCCTTGCGCATCATGGCCAGTAGCTTGTTGCCGAAATCGGCCCGCCCCTGCGAGGAGAAGCGCGCATAAAGGGCATCCGTGATGACCGGCGCGGGCACGCCTTGCTCCACGGCCTCCAGCACGGTCCAGCGTCCTTCCCCCGAATCGGCCACGTAGGGTTCGATGCTCTGCAGGCGCGGATCCTTGGCCAACGCCGAGACGGTGAGATCGAGCAGCCAGGAGCGCACCACCGACCCGACGCGCCAGGCCTCCCCCACCGCCGCCAGGTCGAAGGCGAACTCGCGCTTGGCCTCCAGCAGCGCAAAGCCTTCGGCGAGGGCCTGCATCATGCCGTACTCGATGCCGTTGTGGACCATCTTGGCGTAGTGTCCGGAACCCACCGGCCCGCAGTGCACCCAGCCCTGGTCCGCTGCAGGAGCCAGCGCCTCGATGACGGGCTTGAGGCGGGCGATACCTTGCGCGCTGCCGCCCAGCATCAGGGCATAGCCGTTGGCCAGCCCCCACACCCCGCCCGACACGCCGGCGTCGATGAAATCAATGTCCTTTTCCGCCAGACGCGCAGCCTGCGCGAGCGAGTCGCGGTAGTAGGCGTTGGCGCCGTTGACCACCAGATCACCCCCATCGAGCAGCGGGGCGAGCAGATCGAGCGCGCCGTCGGTGGCCGCGCCGGCCGGCAGCATGAGCCAGACGATGCGCGGCCGGACGAGGCTGGCCAACATGTCCTCGAAGCGCTCGAAGGCCTCGGCGTGTGCCTCCTCCGCAGCCAGTTGCCGTGCCACATCGTAGGTGCGGTTGTGCACCGCCACCGCGATGCCCGCGCGCGCCAGGCGCCGAGCCATGTTCCCGCCCATGCGCCCCAGGCCGATCAAGGCCAACTGATTCATCGACTTCTCCTCGGGTTGATATGTGATTGGGCGCCGATGCGAAAGACTTTCGCCTGGAAGCAAGGTTCCACCCGCATCGAACAAGGCTCCCGTGTCGGATCGACAGGAATGCACAGCCGGCGTTCGCAGGGCAGACAGGTACGTGTGCTTCCCGCATGTCGCGGAGCGGACTGCCGCGCCGCTTCACAGCTTAGCGCATAGGCGCCGCAGGGCAAAAAAAAGCCCGGACCAGGCCGGGCAAAGATGGAGCAGACGACAAACTGTCAAACCTGGATATAGGTCCAACCCTCCTGCAGGCGGCGCGCAATCTCGCTCACTGCCGAGGAGGTGACCTTGGCCTGCGGGATGAGGCGCACGGTCTGGCCTTCGTTCCGGAAACGCGCCAATGACTGCCCGCAGGCGACGAAGGTCAGGTTGGCATTCTGCCGGCTCAGCGCAGCGATGCGGGCGATGAGCGGGCTCCTGTCGGCGCGCAGCAGGTTGAGGCCGTAGCTGTTGGCGACGATTTCGATGCGGGCCTGCACGCCCTGGCGCCGCGCCTGGTCGAGGATCTGCTGGGCATAGTCCAGCGCCGCCGCCATCTTGCGCGGATCGCCGGAATCGAGGTGCAGAAGGATGTCATGCGCCTGCGGCTTGACGTTGGTCAGGCTCACCAGGCGCGGAGCGGCCGCATAGGCTGGCGCCGCAAGGGTGAAATGGATGCTGGGTGCCGGCGCGCTCGCCTTCTCCACCGACCAGCCGAGCAGACCGCCGAGCACCAGGAAGCAGAGCATGGCGCAGGCACGGCCCGCCCAGGCGCGCCAGCCCGTGCGGCGCGACACGGCAGGCGCCCCGTCGAGCCGGTAGGCATGGCGCACCAGCAGCTTGGTATGGCGCAGGGAACAGACTTCGGCGGCCACCTGCGGATCGTCCTTCAGCGCCTGCAGCACCTCGCCCATTTCCGGGCGCGACAATTCCTGGTCGACGAAGGCATTGAGCATTTCATCCGACAGACCACTTTTCATTTCACTCTCCTTAAGGCAGGCGCCGCGGCTGCCGCCCGGCGCGCGAGGAGTTTCTCCTTGAGCGCGGCGCGGGCGCGCGACAATCGGCTCATCACCGTGCCCACAGGGATGGCGAGTATCTCGGCCACTTCAGCATAGGTGCGCTCCTCCAGATCCACCAGGGTGAGCACCTGGCGCTGGCCGAGGGGCAATGCGGCGACCTGGGCACGCACCTCGTCCACCAGCTGCTGGTCCTCGATGTTCGCTTCCGGCCCGGGGCCATCGCTGACGAGCGTTTCCGCCCAGTCGTCGATGTCCTCCACGCCTTTGCTGCGGCGCAGGTGATCGCGCCACACATTATTGAGTATGGCCATGAGCCAGCCCTCCAGGGCGCGCGGATCGCGCAGCGCGGAAGACGTGCGCAGCGCGCGGGTGAGCGCCTCCTGGGTCAGGTCCTCCGCCAGGTGGCGGTCGCCGCACCAGGCGCAGGCCAGCCGCAGCAGGCGGGGCCGCAGGGTTTCCGGTTGGTGGTCGTGCAGCCAAGGCCAGTGCATGGAGGTCGCCATAGAGGTTCCTGTGGTAAGGACGTCGCAGTAGTTGTTTTATTCCATCAGGCGGGGCGACAAAAATGGAATAAACGTGCCGGTAGCACGTCCTTATTTCCTATGGGGGCCATCCGGAGCACCCCAAACAGAGGAGGAAACCGCCATGAAACTGAACATTTCCCTGGCCCGTTTGGGCCTGCTCTCTGCCCTGGCCCTGCCCGCCGCCACCGCGCTGCTGCTGACCCCCGCGACCTGCCAGGCGGAGCAACAGGAAAAGGTGGTGTATCACATCAACGACAGCAGCGTCGCCAGTTTGGCCCTCAACAACATCCGCAACCATCTCAAGGCCGAACCTGGGGTTAAGATTACGGTCGTCACGCACGGCAAGGGCATCGACTTCCTGCTCAAGGACGCCGCCGACAAGAACGGCAACCCCTATGAAGTCGCGGTCCAGGAGCTTACCGCCCAGGGCGTGGATTTCCGCGTCTGCAACAACACCTTGAAAAGCCGCAATCTGGACAAAAGCGCGGTGATCGAGGAAGCCAGCGTGGTGCCTTCGGGTGTGGCCGAGATCGCCCGCCTGCAGGCCAGGGAAGGTTACGTGTACATTAAACCTTAAAGCCGCGGCCCTTAAGAGCCGCTATTCCAACATCAACCCAACAACATCCCTACGGAGGAAACAACGGATGTAACTACGCCACGCACTCGCCCTGGCCCTCGCCAGCGCCAGCATGTCTGCTCACGCGACCAACTGGTTCCAGGCGCAGAACACCGAGCCGCCGAATGCCAAGCTTTACAGGGTTTTTGGCCTGTTGCAGCCGACCTATACGCGCATCAACGGTGACGATGTGACCGGCCTGAAAGGCGCTGCTGCTCCATACAATGGCCAGACACCAGTATTTAACCTCGTGCCCACCATGAACCAGAGCACCAGTGGGTTCAGTTTCTTCCGCGCCCGTCTGGGATTACGCGGCGCCTTCAATCGCAACATCAACTATTTCCTGCTGACGGAAGCGGGCAAAAACGCCACCACCACCAAGCATGATGTGGTCGTAACCGACGCTTTCCTCAACTTCAACTACATCCCCGGAGCGCGCATCCGTGTCGGCCAGGGGCGCATGCCTATCGGCGATGAGGGCATGCAGCCGGCATTCGTCGATTCCGAATACATTTATTACAGCAACGCCACCAACAGCCTGATGAATGAGTTTCCGGTGGCGACAACTTCTGTTGTCTCGCCTGCTGTACCGGGTAGCGTGCTTACGAACGCACGCACCATAGAGGGTGGCCTGGGTTATCGCGACCTGGGCGTGGAGGTGTACGACTGGTTCCCGCACGGCAAGTGGGAATATGGCTATGCCGTCATGGCCTCCACGGGTAGCGGCCTGTATTCCCTGGGTAACGACTACGGCCGCGGCAACATCGCCGGGCGTCTGCAAGCGTCTTACATCTTCAGCGGCAAAGGTCCCAAGCGGGACGACCTGACCGGCTATGTGTGGTACATGACTGGCAAGCGCCACTTCGGCACCCAGGATTACACCCGGACACGCTACGGCATAGGCGGCAGTTACCACCAGGGCAAACTGCGCGTAACAGGCGAATATCTTTGGGGCGAGGGTATGATCTTCACCGGCCTCAACCCCCCCTTCGCCAACGCTCCCACTTACCAGATCGCGCTCGCCGACAGCAACAAGGCGCAGGGCGGCTATCTGGAAGGCGGCTATTACCTGTTGCCCAAAGTCGAATTGGACCTGCGCTACGACTACTTCGATCGCCTCACCAACAGTGCGGGGGATGAGCGCATCTTCAAGACCTGGACCATCGGCGCGCAATACCACTTCAAGCCCAACCTGAGGCTGCAGTTCAACTACGCCATCCGTACTCTAGACGTTCCCAATCTTTCGGCAGTCAAAGGTCCTGGGGGAACTACCGCTGCGAACGCAGCTGCGCAAAGCAATGCTGAAATCATTGCCAATAGCATGGGCAACCTTGCATCGGTGCAGCTCACCTGGTTCTTCTAACACACAGTTCAAAGAAGCCCTTCCAGGGTTTTTCCAACGCCGGCTTCCAGCCGGCGTTTTTGTTTCTATGCCTTGGCGATCTGCCACGCGCGCGTTAGCATGACGCGCAAAAACAAGGAGCCCGCGTGGAATCCCTGCACCTGCTGTTCGCCACTTCCGAAGTCTTTCCCCTCATCAAGACCGGCGGCCTCGCCGATGTGAGCGGGGCGCTGCCCGCCGCCCTTGCGCGCCTGGGCGTGGAGGCCACCCTGCTGCTGCCGGGCTATGCGACGGTGCTGGACAGCGCGGGATCGTTGCAGCAGATCGCGCGCCTGGACCTGCCGCAGCATGGCGAAGTGCGCCTGCTGCAGGGCCGCCTGCCCGACGGCCTGCCGCTGCTGCTCATCGACCACGCCGGCTATTACCAGCGCGCGGGCAACCCCTACCTCGGTGCCGACGGCCACGACTGGCCCGACAATGCCCTGCGCTTCGGCCTATTAAGTCAAATGGCGGCCTGGCTGGCGGGCGAGCAATCGCCCCTGCCGCGCCGCCCCGACGTGCTGCATTGCAACGACTGGCAGACCGGCTTGGCGCCCGCCTACCTGCGTTTCTACGACCGCGCGCACGCCGCCACGGTGATGACCATCCACAACCTGGCCTATCAGGGCGTGTTTCCTCCCACGGGGCTGGGCGCCCTCAACCTGCCGCAGGAGAGCTTCCACCTCGAAGGGCTGGAGTTCCACGGCATGCTTTCCTTCCTCAAGGCCGGACTGGTGTACAGCGACCGCATCACCACCGTGAGCCCCAGCTATGCGCGCGAAATCCAGCAGGAGCCGCTGGGTTTCGGCCTGCAGGGCCTGCTGCACCATCGCCGCGAGGTGCTGACCGGCATACTCAACGGCATCGACACGGAGGAATGGAACCCCGCCACGGACGCGCGCCTGTGGGCCACCTACGACGCCGGGAATCTCTCCGGCAAGGCGCGCTGCAAGGCGGCCCTGCAGCAGGAGATGAGCCTGGCATTGGAGGCGGACACGCCGCTGCTGGCGGTGGTGAGCCGCATCGCGCCGCAGAAGGGCCTGGACGTGGTGGCGGATGCGCTGCCCCAACTGATGCAAATGGGTTTCCAGTTCGTGCTGCTGGGCAGCGGCGAGCGCGCGCTGGAAACCCGCTTTCGCAACCTAGCGGAGACCTACCCGGGCCGCGTCGCGGTGCGCATCGGCTACGACGAAACCCTGAGCCATCGCATCGAGGCCGGCGCGGATGTCTTCCTCATGCCCTCGCGCTTCGAGCCCTGCGGCCTCAACCAGATGTACAGCCAGCGCTACGGCACCCTGCCGGTGGTGGCGCCTACGGGCGGCCTGCTCGACACCGTCACCGACGCCACAGCGGCGCGGCTCGCCAGTGGCGAAGCAACCGGCTTCGTGCTGGAGCGCCTGGACGCGGCCG
>JAJXXS010000022.1 GCA_021780975.1 Pseudomonadota bacterium | reverse complement strand
CGGCCCTGGCCATCGCCATGGGCCATGTCATCCTGAGCGAATTCCACAACCGCGGCAAGAGCGAGTATTTCGACGGATATTGCCGCCAGTACACCGACATGCCGATGCTGGTGATGCTGAAGGAACGGGATGGCCGTCTGGTCGCCGATCGCTTCCTGCGGGCTTCGGACATTGGCGGTGGCCTGGGGCAGGACAACAACCCCGACTGGAAAACCCTGGTCTACGACGAGAACACCGGCTATCTGGTGGCACCCAACGGCTCGGTCGGCTTTCGCTGGGGCCAGAGCGGCGCGTGGAACCTGGAAATGCGCGATGGCTACACTGGCCAGGAGGTCAAGCCCCAGCTGACCTTGCTGGGCAGCCATGACGAGGTCGCCAATGTGGCTTTCCCCTACTTTGGCGGCAGCGATCACCCCGAATTATTGACGCGCCACGTGCCCGTGAAGGTGATCCAAGCCGCCGGCCAACCCGTGAAGGTAGCCACGGTGTACGACCTCATGCTCGCCAACTATGGTGTCAATCGGGGCATCGGCGGCGAGAACGTCGCCGCGGATTACAACGCCGACGTGCCTTATACGCCCGCCTGGGCAGAGAGGCACACCGGAGTGCGGCGCGCCGACATCATTACCGTGGCCCGCGAATTTGCGGACAACGCCGACCAGACTCACGGCAAATCCATGGTCATCCTCGGTGCCGGCCTCAACCACTGGTATCACAACGACATGATCTACCGCGGCATCATGAATCTGCTCATGATGTGCGGGTGCGTGGGGCAATCCGGCGGCGGCTGGGCCCATTACGTCGGCCAGGAAAAACTGCGCCCCCAGCCGGGCTGGACGGCGCTGGCCTTCGCCCTCGACTGGCACCGCCCGCCGCGGCAGATGAACGGAACGTCCTTCTTCTACAACCATACCAGCCAGTGGCGTCACGAGAAGGTCGGAGTCTCCGAGCTGCTTTCCCCCACCGCCGACAAGGATGTGGCCGCCCAGAGCCTCATCGATTTCAACGTGCGCGCCGAGCGCATGGGCTGGCTGCCTTCCGCCCCGCAACTGGAAACCAATCCCCTGGAGGTGGTAAAGGCGGCTGAGGCGTCTGGCGTGGATCCTGTGAAATTCGCCGTGCAGGAGCTCAAGAACGGCAATCTAAAGTTCTCCTGCGACGACCCGGACAATCCGAAAAACTTCCCCCGCAATCTCTTCGTGTGGCGCTCGAATTTGCTGGGCTCTTCCGGCAAGGGCCATGAATACTTCCTCAAGTATCTGCTGGGCACGCAGAACGCGGTGATGGGTCCCGATCTTGGGGATATGGGTGAGGCCAAGCCCACAGAGGTCACGTGGCGCGACAAGGCAGCGCAGGGCAAACTGGATCTGCTGGTGACCCTGGATTTCCGCATGTCCACCACCTGTCTGTACTCCGACATCGTGCTGCCCTCCGCCACTTGGTACGAGAAGGACGATCTCAACACCTCCGACATGCACCCCTTCATCCATCCGCTCGGCGAGGCGGTGCAGCCGCTATGGCAAAGCAAGACCGACTGGGAGATCTACAAGACCATCGCGAAAAAATTCTCCGAGCTGGCCAGGATTCATTTGGGTACGCGCAAGGATCTGGTGCTCACGCCATTGCTGCATGACACGCCGTCGGAATTGGGCCAGCCTCTGGAGGTAAAGGACTGGAAGCGGGGCGAGTGCGAGCCGGTGCCGGGCAAGACCCTGCCCAATATGACGGTGGTGACGCGCGAATACGGCGAGACCTACAACAAATTCACCGCCCTGGGTCCGCTCATGGCCAAGATCGGCAATGGCGGCAAGGGCATCACCTGGAATACCGAAAGCGAGGTGCAGCAGTTAGCCGCGCTCAACGGGATCGTGCAGACGGAGGGAGCCGCGCACGGCCAGCCCAAGATCGACAGCGCCATCGACGCGGCCGAGGTGATACTGATGCTGGCGCCCGAAACCAACGGGCAGGTCGCTGTGAGATCCTGGGCAGCCTTGTCCAAAATCACCGGGCGTGACCATACCCATCTGGCGCTGCCGCGCGAAGATGACAAGATCCGCTTCCGCGACATTGTCGCCCAGCCGCGCAAGATCATTTCCAGCCCGACCTGGAGCGGCCTGGAGTCGGAGCACGTGTCCTATAACGCCGGCTACACCAATGTCCATGAGTTGATCCCATGGCGCACCCTCACCGGTCGCCAGCAGTTCTATCAGGACCACCGCTGGATGCTGGATTTCGGCGAAGAGCTTTGCGTCTACAAGCCCCCCATCGATACCAAGACCATCCAGCCCATGCTCGGCAGGCATGCCAACGGCCACCACGAACTGGTGCTCAACTGGATCACGCCGCACCAGAAATGGGGCATCCACAGCACCTATACCGACAACCTGCGCATGCTCACGCTGTCGCGCGGCGGCCCGCATGTCTGGATATCCGAGGTGGAGGCGCAGGAGGCCGGCATCCGCGACAACGACTGGGTGGAGGTGTTCAACGTCAACGGCACCTTGACAGCGCGCGCCGTGGTGAGCCAGCGCGTGCCCCGGGGCATGTGCCTGATGTACCACGCGCAGGAGAAGATCGTGAACGTACCGGGCGCCGAGACCAGCGGCTTCCGCGGCGGCATCCACAACTCCGTCACGCGCACCGTGACTAAGCCTACTCACATGATCGGCGGCTACGCCCAGCTTGCCTACGGCTTCAACTACTACGGCACCGTGGGCAGCAACCGGGATGAATACGTCATCGTGCGCAAGATGAAGACGGTGGACTGGATGGAGGGGCCGCTCACCCCCGAGCGCGAATCCCAGCCTAATCCCGCCTGGATGAGCAAGTAACCGCAGGCCCCCGCAAGGAGAACACAATGAAGATCAGAGCCCAAATCGCCATGGTGCTGAACCTGGACAAGTGCATCGGCTGCCACACCTGCTCCATCACCTGCAAGAACGTCTGGACCTCGCGCGAAGGCATGGAGTATGTCTGGTTCAACAACGTCGAGTCCAAGCCGGGCGTCGGCTACCCGAAGCAATGGGAGAATCAGAAAGTCTGGAATGGCGGCTGGAAGCGCAAGGATGACGGCTCCATCGAGCCGCGCCAGGGCAGCCGCGGCAAGATTCTGTCCAACATCTTCGCCAACCCCAACCTGCCGGAAATCGACGACTACTACGAGCCTTTCACATACGATTACCAGCACCTGCAGAACGCGCCCCTATCGGAAACCCCACCCACGGCGCGCCCGGTGTCCGCCATCACCGGCGAGAAGATGGAAAAGATCCACTGGGGACCCAACTGGGAAGACGACCTCGGCGGCGAATTCTCCTCGCGCGGCCGCGACAAGAACTTCGACAACGTGCAGAAAGAAATGCACGCCACCTTCGAAAACACCTTCCTCATGTACCTGCCCAGGCTGTGCGAGCACTGCCTCAACCCGACCTGCGTCGCCTCCTGCCCCTCCGGCTCCATCTACAAGCGCGAGGAAGATGGCATCGTGCTGGTGGACCAGGACAAATGCCGCGGCTGGCGCATGTGCATCTCGGGCTGCCCCTACAAGAAGATCTACTACAACTGGAAAAGCGGCAAGGCGGAGAAATGCATCTTCTGTTATCCACGCATCGAAGCCGGCCAGCCTACGGTGTGTTCGGAAACCTGCGTGGGGCGCATCCGCTACCTGGGCGTCATCCTCTATGACGCCGACCGCATCGAGGAGGCGGCCAGCGTGGAGAACGTGGAGGACCTTTACGAAGCCCAGCTTAAGGTCTTTCTCGACCCCAACGACCCGGCCGTGCTCGAACAGGCGCGGCGCGACGGCATCCCCGAGGCTTGGCTGGACGCCGCAAAAAAATCGCCAGTGTGGAAAATGGCCATGGACTGGAAGGTGGCCTTCCCCCTGCACCCCGAGTACCGCACCCTGCCCATGGTCTGGTACATCCCGCCGCTCTCGCCCATCCAGGCGGCAGCAGAGTCGGGACGCATGGGCATGAACGGCATCATTCCCGACACCCAGAGTCTGCGCATCCCCGTCAAATACCTGGCCAACCTGCTCACTGCAGGCAAGGAGGCGCCGGTTATATCCGCCCTCGATCGCATGCTGGCCATGCGCGCCTACATGCGCGGCAGGTCGGTGGAGGGCGAAGGCAACACGGCGGCGCTGGAGCAGGTGGGGCTGTCCGTTGCCCAGGCCGACGAAATGTACCGCTACATGGCGATTGCCAATTACGAGGACCGCTTCGTCATTCCCACCAACCACCGCGAAGAGGCCATCGACACCTTCGAGGAGAAGGCCGCCTGTGGCTTCACCTTCGGCAATGGCTGCTCAGATGGGGTGAGCAAGCCCAGCCTGTTCGGGAAGCGCAAGAATGTCGTGCCGGTGGACCTAACGCATTTGCGCAGAAAGATCGCCGGCTAGGAGGACGCCATGCAAAGCTTCAAAGTGTTTTCCGTTCTTCTGAGCTATCCGCAGGAGGAGTGGCTCGCCGCGCTGCCCGAGCTGGAAGGAGCGCTGGAGGCCGAGAGCACCATGAACGGCAACGCCTGCGTCGAGCTTGTTCCGCTGCTGCAGGCCTTGCGCCAGGGGCCCCTGATCCACCTGCAGGAGGAATACGTGGCCACCTTCGACCGCAACCCCTCCCACTCCCTGCATCTGTACGAGCACATCCATGGCGAGTCGCGCGAGCGCGGCCCGGCCCTGGTGAGCCTGCTGGAGGAATACCGCCAGCACGGTCTGGAGATCTCCGATGCGGAACTGCCGGACTACCTCCCTCTCTTCCTGGAGTTCCTGTCGCTGCTGCCACAGCAGGAGGCAACGTCCTTGCTCGGGGATGCCGTTCACGTCATCGCCGCAATCGGTGGCAGGCTGGCCAAGAACGGCAGCCCCTATGCGCTCGTCATGCGACAGCTGGAGAGCTTGTCGCCGGTGCCGGCGGAGGCGCTCATCGAGCCGCCGGTAAGAGACATGGATGAGGCGATGGAAATGTTTGGACCGGGTAGCGACGGCATCGAGCCGCTGCTCAAGCCGCGGCCAGAGGTTGCCGTGGTGAATTTCCACCCCACTAAGCAGCCAGCCTGACCTGGCCTGCGTGAAGGAGAGCTAGTCATGGACTATTTTCAGCAATTCCTTTTCGGTATCTATCCCTATGTCGCAGCGACGATCTTTCTGCTTGGCAGCCTGATCCGCTTTGACCGCGAGCAGTACACCTGGAAGAGCGACTCCTCCCAACTGCTCAAGCGTGGACAGCTGCGCTGGGGGAGCAATCTGTTTCACATCGGCATCCTGTTCCTGTTCTTCGGCCACGCCGTGGGCCTGCTCACCCCGCACCATATCTATGAGGGTCTGGGCCTCAGCATTTCCGCCAAGCAGTTGTTGGCCATGGTGAGCGGCGGGCTCGCGGGCCTGCTGTGCCTGGCCGGCATTGCGCTGCTGCTGCATCGCCGCCTGAGCGAGCCGCGCATCCGCAAAACCAGCAAGCCCATGGATATCTTCATCTTGCTGTGGATTTTCATCACCCTGCTGCTGGGGCTCACCACCATCCTGTTTTCCATGCGACACCTCGAAGGCAGCGAGATGCTCGCACTGTCGGCCTGGGCCCAGCACATCGTCACATTCCGTGGAGACGCGGCCGCCTACGTGGTCAATGTGCCCATCATCTACAAGGTCCACCTGTTTTTCGGCATGACCTTGTTTCTGCTGTTCCCCTTCAGCCGTCTGGTGCACATCTGGAGCGGTTTCGCCTCGCTGGGCTATCTCACCCGGGCCTATCAGGTGGTACGCCAGAAAGCATAGGCAGTTCCGGACCCCTCAATCCAAGGCCGTAACAGCGCAGGAGGATCATGAGATGAGCAGAATCGTGGTTGCGGGAGCAGGCATCGCCGGGGTTCCGGCAGCCTATCGTCTGAAGGAGGCGCTTGGCCCCTCCGGCAAAGTGATCGTGGTCTCGGACAAGGATTATTTCCACTTCGTGCCGTCCAATCCATGGGTCGCGATGGGCTGGCGGGCCGAAAGCGACATCGCTTTCCCGATCGGCCGCTACCTGGCCGAACGCAGCATCGACTTCATATCCAGCGGACTGGTGGCGCTTGATCCCCATCGCAGACGTGTGGAACTTGCCAACGGCCAGGAGGTGGATTACGACTATCTTCTGCTCGCCACCGGCGTGCAGGCAGCTACCGAACACGTGGAAGGCCTCGCCGCCCATACCCACGGCGTCATCCACCTGGAACAGACCAGGAAGTCCTATGCCGCGTATCGTGCGTTCGTGCGCCAGCCGGGCCCCATCGTGGTGGGGGCAACCCAAAACGCATCGGTCCTCGGCCCGATGTACGAATATGCCCTGCTGCTGGACGCGGATCTGCGGCGCCGCGGCATCCGCGAGCGCGTGCCCATCACCATCATTACGCCCGAGCCTTACCCTGGCCATCTTGGCCTGGGATTGTCCAGCGAGACGCGCAGGTTGCTGGAGCAAGTGCTGGCGCAGAGCGACATTCGCGTCGTATCCAACGCTGAGACCCTGCGCGTGACGGAAACACAGGTGGAAATCGTGCTGCATGGCGCCCCCGGATCCGGGCAGGCCGCCAGCAGCGTGCCCTATAAATATTGCATGTACTGGCCGCCTTTCCAGGGCATCGCGGCCTTGAGGGCCACGCCCGCGCTTACCGACGCTGTGGGGCGTGTCATGGTCAACGAATTTCTGCGCAGCCCTGATCACCCGGAGATTTTTGCTGCCGGCTCCTGCATCGCCAGAGAAATGTCCGCCGGAACGAGAGTGCCCGTGCGCACTCCGGACTCCGTCTACGCGATACAGCAGGAAGTGGAGGCCGCCGTTGCCAACATCCTCGCCGCCTCGCGGCAGGAGCCCTTGCGAGCACCGACCGTGCAGCGCGCTATGTGGCTCAACGACCTTGGAACAGACGGCGCAGCGCTGCTGTCGGAGCCCCAGGTGCCGCTGCGCAATATTCTTTGGCTGCGGCAAGGTCGCTGGGTCCACCAGGCCAAGGTCGAGTTCGAGCACTACTTCCTCAACAAGATTCGCCTCAAGCCTCCATATGGCGCTGCCTCCACCCAGCAGATCGCACGCCTGATGAGCACCCTGACAACAAACGGCACAGCCGGCCGCCCGTCACCCACCGGCGCCGCAACGCGCTCCCTGGAGATACCCCTCAGCGGCGAAACATTGAACTGCCTGCGCGCCCTGGCCAACATCTCTGGCAGCGCGCCTGGCGCGTTTGCAGGCCGTCTGTTGGAGGCAGCATTGGCCGACGCAAAATCGTATTTGAGCGAACTGGACCTGGAAAATCTGGAACGCAGCAGCCGCAGGCTGTTGCTGGACGAACTGCCGGAGGCCCAGCCCGGTGTGGAGTTCGAGGCCGGCGCCCCTTGACGCGACACGCTCGGCGCCGCGCCTTCTCGCGAGTGGCACCTCGCGCCCGCCGCGCATGTCCCGCCCCCCGCAACGCCGCCTGCACCGGTTATCATGGCCGCAATCCTCTACGACAGATTTACCTCCGCGCGAATGCGTACTATCGACCCTGAGCCATCGTTCATGAATGAGACCGAATCCAGCCACCCGGCCTCCCGGAGCGCTCGATGAGGCAAATCTGCACCGTGACTTTGATAGCGCTGTGGCTTGGCGGATGCACTAGTCCGCGTGAGGCTTCGTCGCCTGGGATGCCACGGGCTAGCGAGGCAGCGCCCTCCTCATCCATATCCAGGGTCGATGTCCGGATTGCCAGGGAGATTGACCTGGCACCCTACAAGGCGCTCGCTGTGGTCATGCCCGAATACATGAAGAGTCGACCGGATGCCCTGGCACGGGTTCGGGCACTCGGAGTGTTTGACCAAGTGATCAGCAGCAAGGGTCTTCCCAGCTTCGTCATGAAGCAGGGTCTGCAGAGGCAGGTATCGGACTTGGGAAAATGGTCGGGCTATCAGGTGCTATTTCATGCGTACAAGCCTTTCCTCGTCGTTCGATTCGACTGTGCGGCAAGAAGCGACGGGGTTCGCTACAGCCTGATCGTGACAAACCCCGGTACCCTGGAAAACATCTATGTGGGCGACGTGGAGGTGATGTCGAGAAGCAGCCTAGAGATACGCGGCTTGCTGACGTTGGGGGCCGGATTGCATGAAAGCAACTGCTTTGGCGCCGTCGATCATGGCGCGGTCGATGCTCTTTTCGCGTCAATGACCCGATGGCTTCATGACAACATCCGCTCGCAATGACTGCTCCACGTTTGGCAGCCGTCGGAGTCGGGTCTTGAACGTCCGTTCCTAAGAATTACATATGGCCGCTCCTGTCCGAAACCGGCCTAGGGCACCTCATCCATGTCGCAACTGCCCTCCGAGACCCTGGAAGCGCGCAGACCCTAGGTCTCGAACGCTGACGCCATAACCTGGAAACCACAAAAAGCCCGGCACGCGGCCGGGCTTATAAATAACTGCAACCCCCTTCAGCCCTTGGCGAAGACGATACCTCCCCCGGCGGCGTCGACGCGTATGGTGTCCTTGGCGGCAAAATGGCCGGAGAGGATTTCGCGTGCCAGCGGGTTTTCGATCTCGCTCTGGATGGCGCGCTTGAGCGGGCGCGCACCGTAGACGGGATCGAATCCTGCCTTGGCGATTTCCGCCACCGCGGCGTCGGTGACTTCGAGCTTCATTTCCATGCGCGCCACGCGGCTTTCCAGGTATTGCAGTTGGATGCGCGCAATGGACGCGATGTTGGCCTCGTCCAGGGAGTGGAACACAACCACTTCGTCGATGCGGTTGATGAACTCCGGGCGGAAGTAGTTCTTCACCTCACTCAGCACCGCCAGCTTCACCACCTGATAGTCGTCGCCGGCCATCTGCTGG
>JAJXXS010000354.1 GCA_021780975.1 Pseudomonadota bacterium | reverse complement strand
TGAGATCGGTGGCAATGCGCACGTAATCTTCCAACGTCATGGGCACGTACTCGCCGCGCTTCCATTCCAGCGCCAGGAGGGTGTGCTTGACCACGTGCAGCGGATGCAGCTTGAGGCCGTCGACGCCCTCCTGCAGCACGGCGTCGAGGGTGGCGTGGTAATGCGTTTCGTCCTCGCCGGGCAGACCGACGATGAGATGGCAGCACACCGGGATGTCCAGGGCGCGGGCGGCGCGCAGGGTGGCGACGTATTCGGCAAAGCCGTGGCCGCGGTTGACGCGCTGCAGGGTCTCGTCGAAGGCCGACTGCAGGCCCAGCTCCAGCCATACTTCCTGCCCCTCCGCACGGTAGGCGGCAAGCAGATCCAGCACCTCGTCGGCCACGCAATCCGGGCGCGTGCCGACCGCCAGGCCGATCACGCCGGGGGCATCCAGGGCGCGGTCATAGAGCGCCCTGAGGACCTCCACCCGTTCGTAGGTGTTGGTATAGGCCTGGAAGTAGGCGATGAACTTGCGCGCGCCATTGACCGCCGCGGTGGCTGCGCGCCCCGCTTCCAGCTGGGCCTCCAGCGACGCGCGGCTGCGCGCGTTGGGGCTGAAGGAGGCGTTGTTGCAGAACGTGCAACCGCCGAGGCCGCGGCTGCCGTCGCGGTTGGGGCAGGTGAAGCCGGCATCGAGTGCGATCTTGTGCACGGGCTCGCCATACTTGTCGCGCATGGCGCGGCCGAAACTGTGCAGGCGGGCGCCATCGGCCATGCTCAGGCAGTCAGGGATGCGCCTGCAGGGAGCGCCGCCGCGGGCATGATCCCGGTGAGCAGGTAATCCAGCAGTTCACGCACCGGGCGGATGGCGCTGCCAAAGGGTAGCGCCTCGGCACCGCGAAAGAAGAGTCCTTTCTTCAGATCCCCCTTGAGCGCGGCCGCGAGCTGCTGGTCGATGCAGAACTGGCCGCAGCGCGCCAGGCCATCGCGCAGCCCGCACTGGGTAAGGCAGTGCAGCCCGACGGCGCAACGCTCGGGGTCGGCGCGCGCCCCACTCTGCAATTTCGACTCGCGCCGCAGGTAGTTCTCCAGCCAGGGCGTGCGCACCGCGCGCGCAGGGAGCCCTGCCACGCTCATGAAGGTGACGATGTCGCCAGGGCCGGCCTCGGCCAGCACCTTCTTGAAGAGCGGGTGCGCGTCGCCCTCCTCGGTGACGGCGAAAGGCGTACCGAGCTGCACGCCCGCGGCGCCAAGTTCCAGGAGGTGGCGAATTTTCTCGGGGCTGTTTATCCCGCCCGCCGGAATGAGGGGGATGCGTTCGCGCTCTATGCCTAGCTCCTTGAAGGACTGGAACACGCCTTCGAGCACCACCGCGAAATCGAAGCGCGGGTCTTGGATCTCCTCCTGGCGCGTGGCGCCCAAGTGGCCGCCGGCATGGCGCGGATGCTCCAGCACGATGGCATCGGGCAGGCGGTTCTTGCGCAGCCATTTTTTCAGCACCAGCGTCACGCCGCGCGCGTCGGACAGGATAGGGATGAGCGCGACATCGAAGCCGGCGGCGAGATCAGGCAAATCGAAGGGCAGCCCCGCGCCCATGACGATGGCCTCGGCACCCGACTCACAGGCCTGCCGCACGTAGGACGCGTGCTCGCTCACCGCCTTCATCACGTTGACGGCCACCACGCCGTTCCCCTGCGTGGCGTCGAGCGCCGCCTTCACCTCCCGGTCGAGGGCCTGGAGGTTGATGGCCTGCAATGCCTCGCGTTCGCGCACGTGCTTGCAGCGCTCCATCAGGTCGGCGTGATGATGGCGCAAATCGATGCTGGCGATGGTGCCCACGGCGCCAGCGCGGGCCACGGCGCCGGCCAGCCGATGCGCCGAAACGCCCACCCCCATGCCACCCTGGACGATGGGCAAAAGACGCTTCCCTTTAAGCTGCAGCACAGGAAACTCGGGAACGGGCATGGGGTGGACCACCAAAGGACAACTCAGCACAGTTATTTTAATATGAAAAGATATCTATAGCCTATTTTAACGCCAACCCTTTCCTCGCCTGCTCACCGAAGACCCGGGTGGCAAGCCAAGATCCGCCGCCTGGGAGGCTACCTGCATTGCCACCTCCCACCACCCGGCGCGCCTACCCTGGTTTGCCGTCCAACCTGGCGCGCAGCAAAACCGGCAAATAGGTGGCGAAAAAGACGCCGAAGGCCAGCAGCCAGGCGAGCCCGCCCGCCACCAGGGCGGCGCCAAACCAGGCTGGCCACAGCAGGGGCACGATCACCCGCAGAAAAGCCGCCGCGTTGATGCACAGAAAGGCAAGGTTCATGATCTTCGCCGGCGCGAGCGTGCGCCCCGTATGCCCGAGCGAGACCCGCGCCATCATGCCCAGGGTCAGCCCGCCGATGGCCCCCACCGTGTAGGCATGCAGGGCCAGGGACATGGGAAACAAGCCCGCGCCCGCCAGGGCGGTGAGAAAAAAGCCCAGCACGATCCAGGCGTACCCGGCGTGCAGCACCCACAGCAGCGGCACCTTCCACAAGGCGCGCCGCTGCCAACCCAGCAGGCGAATGAGATGAAGCCCGGCGGCCAGCGCAGCCGCGGCTATCGTAAAGAGGCTCTGCGGGGCGGCGAGCATGCCGCCCGCCACCGCAACCACCGACACGGGAGCCAGCCACTCCACCGGCGTCCAGCGCCGCGCATGGCCGCCGACGCGCGCATCGGTGAAGAAGGGAATCACCCGCCCCCCCATCATCACCATCATGAGGACCATGAGATAGACGGCCAGCGTCACTCCGGCAGTGGCCGTCGCCTGGGTGTAGCCCAGCATCTGCGCGTCCACCAGCGCAGCGGCGAACGTCAGCGCACCCAGGATGACGGGGAACGCGTAATTGCGCGCCTGCCTGGCGCGCACAATGGGAGACGCAACGGCAGCACCCACCGCCGGCAAAAACGCAAGATCCAGAACCAGCACGACGCCGCCGGGCAAACCCGGAATGAGAAAGGCGGCTCGGCCCAGCAGCCAAAGCCCGAACAGCAGCGCCAGCGGCACCCCTTGCGGCGTGGGCAGGCCGGTCCAGTTGCGCACCGCAGTCAGCAGGAAGCCCGCGATGACGGCGGCGGCGAAGCCGAAAAGCATCTCGTGCGCGTGCCACAGCACCGGCGCATAGTGCCACGCCGGCAGGGCAAAGATACCGCGCAGCCAGAACAGCCACAAGGCCATCAGCACCACGGCGGCGAAGCCGGCACCGAGAAAAAACGGGCGGAACCCAAGCGCGAAAGGCGCCCACCCATCGACGGCGGGTGCGGCTTTTTCTTCCATCGTCAACAAGGCCATCTCAATACTCCTGCTCCGCCGCCGGTGATGGCGAGGCCATCAAAATTAGCACGGATGCTCATCAAGCGCTGCGGCTTGTCGTCGTCCATCCCAAGCGCACCACGGCCTGCACGACAAGCAGGCGTATGGTCCTCTCTTGTCGGCCACACCCTGCATCGCGGATCGGGGAATGTCGGCCGTCTGCCGCCAGATGAAGGGTCAGATGGGCAGCCTAAAATAATCCACGCCCCGGCGCCTTGACACAGGTCAACCTCCTGCCCGGCGCGCCGGCGACAGCCCGCACAGCGTTCCGGGACGCCCGCAGCCGCGACGGAGGGGTAACCAAAATCGGGCTAGACTCGGGCATGCCCCTGCATGGACAGCCGCAAGCTGTCCGCCGCCTTTCGAGAGCCATTCGGGAATTGACCGAGCATCCGCGCATTCATCCGCTGCTGACCTATCTCCGCCTCGTGGGGAGGATCGCCTTGCTGGGTCTGCTGCTGTGCGGGCCCGTGCCGACCTGGGCCGACGCCCTCGAGATCGATGCGCCCGCCAGCCTCAAGCCCCTGCTGGAAAAAAATCTCGATCTCGCCTGGGGCCTACGTCAGAAGGACGCGCAATTTTCCGCCGCGGCATGGCGCGAGTTGTATGAAAAAAGCCGCCGTACGGCGCAAGAGCTTCTGGAAACGGAGGGCTATTTTTCCCCCCGCATCGAAAGCCGCTTTGCGCAGACCGCCCAGGGGTGGACGGCACGCTTCCAAGTCGACCCCGGCCCGCGCACCCGTGTCGCCCACATCGACCTGCGCCTGACGGGCGCCGTCGCCCAAAGCCCGCAGGCGCAGCGCCTGCAGCAATCCTTCCTGCAGACCCTGCCGCTTCAGGCGGGCATGCCCTTCACCCAGCAGGGCTGGAGCGCGGCCAAGCGCGAAGTCGTGCAAGGCTTGGCGGCCCGGCGCTACGCCGCGGCGGGCATCGCCGCCTCCGAGGCGCTCATCGATCCCGCGCTGCACACCGCGACCCTCCACCTGGTGGTTGACAGCGGCCCCGCCTACGCTTTCGGTCCGCTCAAGATCCAGGGCCTCAAGCGCTATCCGGCCGCGCTCGTGGAACGCCTGTGCGGCCTGCCGCACGGCAACGCCTACCAGCAGGACAAACTGCTGGAATGCCAGCGCAACCTCGAACAAAGCGGCTATTTCCAGAGCGCGGCGGTGCAGCTGGACAACACAGCGCAAGATGCGGCCGCTGCCCCCGTGCTCGTGCGCGTGGAAGAGGCCAAGCCCTACAAGCTCACGCTTGGGGCGGGCTACGGCACCGACACGGGCCCGCGCGCGCAGGCACAGTGGCTGCAGCGCGACTTTGCCGCACGGGCCATGCAGCTCAAGTTCGCCACGCTGCTGGAAAACACCCAGCAGCAGGCAAGCGCGGAACTCGTCTGGCCGCCCGACGCGGATCGTTACCTGTGGAGCCTGGGCAGCGCCGTCAAGCGCACCGATATCGAGGGCCAGGTGACGCGCGCCATGCAAATCCTCGGCAAGCGCACGCGCAAGCAGGGCGCAGTGGAGTCCACCCTGGTCGCCCAGTTCCAGGTGGAGCGCCAGAGCGCCGGCGGAGTGCTGCAGGAAAGCAATCGCGCGCTGAGCCTGAATTACATCTGGACCCACCATACTGCCCCCGCGACGGATTACCCCAGGCGCGGCTGGGTCAGCAGCGTGCAGGTGGGCGGGGCACTCAAATCGCTGTTGTCGGATCAGAGCTTCCTGCGCCTGTACTGGCGCCATTTGCAATTTCTCCCCATCGGCGTGCGCGATCGCCTGGTCGGGCGGCTCGAACTAGGCACCACCCTGGCATCGAGCACGCAGGGGATCCCGACCGATTTCCTCTTCCGTGCCGGCGGCGCCAACTCGGTGCGCGGCTATGCGTTCCAGAGCCTGGGGCCGCGGCTAAACGACAGCGTCGTGTCGGGGCGCTATCTCTTCACCAGCAGCGTGGAATATGACCATTTCTTCACTCCCACCTGGGGCGCCGCCGTGTTCCTCGACGCGGGGCAGGCGGCCAACAGCCTGGGCGCGCTGCACGCCCAGGTCGGGGTGGGACCGGGTCTGCGCTACCGTTCGCCTGTCGGGCCGGTGAACCTCGATGTCGCCTATGGCGTGGGGCTGCATGAATGGCGGCTGCATTTCTCCCTCGGGGTGAGCTTTTGAAGGCGGCACTGCGTGCCCTGGCGCCGCTCGCCGCGGCTCTCGCCCTGCTGGCTGGCAGCGGCGCCTGGCTGTGTACCGCGCCGCAAGGTGCGCGGCTGACTGCGCGCGTCATCGCCACGCTGAGCGGCGGTCGGGTCGCCATCGAGAACGTGCAGGGCAGCCTCGTCGGCCCCCTGCGCATCGGCCGCCTCGCCCTGCGCACCTCCGACAAGCTCATTGTCCTGCACGACCTTAACCTGGTCTGGCGGGCGGCAGAACTTTGGCGCGGCCGGCTGCATATCCGCAGCCTCGACCTCGCGCGCCTGGGGATACAGACCCTGCGGCCCGCGGCGACACCGCTCCATCCGCCGGCATCCCTCCGACTACCGCTGACCCTACGGGTGGATCGCCTCACGGTGGGCGAGATCGCCGTCGGCGCGCCGGCCTCGCCCACATTGCTGCATGATCTGGCGGCCGGCATTGACGACCGGGGCGGACGCTACGAACTGGCCGTGCATCACCTCGCCACCCCATGGGCCGTCCTGCGCGGAACAGCCACTCTAGGCGCGGCGAGCCCCTTCCCCCTGGCTGCGCGCCTCACCCTTGTGCGCGCAACTCCGCGACGTCTGACTGTGGACGCACGCGTCAGCGGATCCCTGCTGGCGCCGCGCCTGAGCGCGCAGGCATCGGGGGGCGGCCTCAGCCTGGATCTCGCCGGCGCCTTCCACCCCTTTGCTGCCCTGCCAATCGCCAGCCTGGAACTGCACACCCGCGCCGTGGACCTGCGTACCCTGGCGACGCGCGCTCCAGCCACACGCCTCGACATCTCGGCGACGCTGGGCAGCAGCGGGCCGCGCACCCTGGCCGGCAAGATCATCCTGCGTAACGATCTCTCCGGTCCGCTCGACCGCGGGCGGCTGCCGCTCGTCTCCGCAGGCGCCGCGGTGAAGATTCAGCCAGCGCTCGTCGAGATCAGCGCCCTGCAGGCGGACCTCGGCCCCGCCGGCAAGATCACGGGGAGCGCGCGCTGGCAACGCGGCGTCTATGCGCTAGAGCTCGACAGTCCCGCCTTGGACCTGGCCGGCCTCGACAGCCGCTTCTTCCCCAGCCATTACGCCACCACCGTGACATCGGGCGGCGATGCGCGACAGCAGCACCTGCAAATCTCGGCACGGCAGGGAAGCGACCGCCTCGATGCCAGCCTGCAACGGCGCGCGGATCGCGTGGAACTGTCAAAACTGGCGGCCAGGCTGCACGGCGCCACCCTCGATGCGCACGGTGGCCTCGCACTGTCCGCCGCGCGCAGCTTCGCCTTCCAGGCCCGGCTCGCCGCCTTCGATCCCGCCGCTTTCGGTCGCTTTCCGCGCGGCAACCTGAATGCGCGACTGGCGGCCACAGGCATCCTGACGCCGCACCCCGTCCTGGAAGCCCGCCTGAGCCTGCCTGGCGGCCATCTCGCCGGCAGGCCGGTCAGCGGCACGGCACAGATACGCCTGGCCTGGCCCCGCGTGCCCGCAATCCATGCCGACCTCAATCTCGCCGGCAACCGCCTGGCGCTCGCTGGCGCCTGGGGCGGCGCGCACGACCAGCTGCACTGGAACGTCGACGCGCCCCGCCTCGATCGTTTGGGCTTCGGCCTGGCGGGCCGCCTGCGCAGCGCGGGACAAATCACGGGCAGCTGGCCGCATCCTGCGGCGGCCTTGAGCCTCGATGGCAGCGGCTTGCGCCTGCCCCACCATCTGCGCGCCGCCGCGCTGCACGTGGACGTCCACGCCGCACGCGGACTCGACGGCCCCCTGCACGTGCAGGCAGCCGGGCAGGGGCTCGGATACGGAAAAATCGATGTCGAACAGTCGCGTCTGGCGCTGACCGGGACGCTCGCGCATCATCGGCTGACCATCCAGGCGCAGTTGCCGCAGACCAGGGTGGATCTGGCCGCCGCAGGCGGCTACGCGCAGGACACGTGGACAGGCGAGATCACGACATTCGACGCCCGGGGAAAACCTCCCTTCAACGCGCATCTGCAGGCGCCCGCCCAATTCGTTGTGGGGCCCCGTCTGCAACGCCTGATGGGGGCGCGCTTCACCTTGGCCGGCGGCGAGGCGGACATCACGCTGTTGCAGCATGGGCCGGAGGGGTTTGCCAGCCGCGGCCGTTTGGCGCACTTTCCCGTCGCGCCGCTGCTCGCCATCGCCGCGCGGCCTCTCCCCTTCGCTTCCGATCTGGTGGTGGAAGGGGCCTGGAACCTGGCCTACGGCAGATTGTGGCAAGGCGAATTGCACCTTGCACGCAGCCAGGGCGACATCGTGCTCCAGGACCCGCGCCGCGAGCTCGGCCTCACCGCCCTGGATCTCAGGGTTGCAGGCGTCGGGCAACAGCTGCAGGGCAAGTTGAAGGCGAACACGCGCAGCCTGGGCCAGATGGACATAGATGGCTGGATGTCCCAGCCGCCGCGCGGCGTGCCCTGGCCCTGGCCGGCCTCGACCGCCCTGGACATGCATGCCCGCGGCGACTTCCCTACGCTGGCCATTCTGGGCCCTACCCTGCCCCCCGGCGCCCAGCTGGATGCGCGAACCACATTCGATCTGCGCGCCAGCGGCACCCTTGCCGCCGCCGACCTGTCGGGCCGGATTTCCGCGCGCGCCATCACGGCGAGCTTTCCCGACGTCGGCCTGCGCGTGAAGGATGGAACGCTGGATTTGGCCCTCGCGCACAACCGCATCCAGGTGAACCAGGGCTGGCTGGCCGGCGAACAGGGCCGCGTGCTCATCAGCGGCGGCGGTGACTGGCAGCAAGGCGGTGCCCTGCTCAATCTCGATTTCGAGAATTTTGCCCTCTTGACCAGGCCCGACGCCCAGGCCACGGTGAGCGGGGCAACCCGCCTGGAGCTGCAGGGTCGCCGCCTCACCGTCGGCGGCAACCTCAAGGTGGTGCGCGCACGCATCTCCACCATCGATGCCGGACGCCCCCGGCTATCGGACGACGTGATCGTGCAAGGACGCCCGCGCCGGCCGGCCAAGCCCGCCACCGCGCTGCCGGTGAATCTCGCCCTCTCACTCGATCTCGGGGAGGATTTCCAGGTCAAGGCCTACGGCCTGGACGCGCTGCTGCAGGGCAGGCTAACCCTCACCGGCAGCGGCCTGCCCGCAGCCACGGGCAACGTGCAGGTCACGCGCGGAACTTACACTGCATATGGCCAGCGCCTCACCATCGCGCGTGGCCGCATAAGCTTCTTCGGCCCCCTGGACAACCCCGCCCTCGATATCCTCGCCGTGCGCCAGACGGGCCAGGTCACCGCCGGGGTCACGCTGGCAGGAACGGCGCAGCAGCCGCGGGTCAGCCTCTACTCCGACCCGGCCATGCCCGACAGCGAA
>JAJXXS010000136.1 GCA_021780975.1 Pseudomonadota bacterium | reverse complement strand
GCCGCCATGCCCGCCGGGCTGGCGTAATCCGCTTCGCGCAGATACAACGCATCGCCCAGCCACAGCATCTGGTCCGCCTGTTGCGCTGCCATGGCCCGGTAGATCCGGTAGCCGTCGCCATAGGGCCGGCCCGGACGGTCGAAGTCCGCATCGTTGAAGTAGGCGCAGGAGCCCGTCAGCACCTTGACGTCGGGCGGCGGGGCGCGCCACTGCCACTGCGGCGCGGTACGGAACGAGAACTGGCCCAGATCGTTGGCGGCATGGCCGTCGACCAGCACCTGATACTCGTAGCGCGTGCCCGGCACGAGCGGCGCCAGCTCGAAGTGAGCGGTGTGATGATGGGCACGCTCGGTGCTGACGGCCATGCTGGTGCTGCGCTCCCGAGGGCGCGCCGCGGGCCAGAAGGCGATCTGCACCTGCGCCGGCCCATCAGTTTGCAGCCAGAGCAGCGCCGAACGGGGGGCGGGATATCCCGCCATGGGGCCGGCCACGAGTTGCGCCGCGGCGGCAGGAGCGATCAGCGCCCGGCAGAATACCAGTGCCGAGACCGCCTTCAGTAACCCCCGTCCAATTTGAAATCCACCCATAGCGTGAGCCCCATGCCTTTGCCCGCCAGCGCGGCCGGCGGCGCCGGAATGGCCGCCGCGCGGACCGCCGCCAGGGCGGCGGCGTTGAAAGCGGCCATGACACCAGGCACGAGGATGCGCACCTGCCCTACCGCGCCATCGCGCAGCGTGAACGCGACCTCAACCCGCCCCTGGGTGCCCATCATACGCGCCGCCTCGGGGTAGCGCACGGCGGCCTGGATGGCGGCCTTCACCCGCCCCAGGTAGCTGTCCTTGACCTGCGGGTCGGGAGCCGGCGGCGGGGGCGGCGGCGTCACCGCATGAGGCGGCACCGGCGGCTGCGGCGGCGTGGGCGCAGCGACCGGAGACGGCGGCAGCGGCACAGGCAAAGGCCTGGGCGCGGCGATCTTGGGCGCCGGCCGGGGTGGTGTTTGTTTGTGCACTTCCGCCCTCTTCGGCAGCGGCCGCGGCATCGGCTTCACCACCGGCTTGGGTGGCGCCGCCGGTTTGGGCGCAGGCGGCGCGGTCAGGGTGATCTGGATGGGAGGAGCGCTCGGCGGCGGCGCCGCCGTTCTTGCCATCTCCACGGCGAGCGCCACCAGCAGGAGACCTTCGACGATCAGGGCAAAGATCAGCGCCCGGCCCAGACCAGCGGCGGGGTCGCCAGGGCCGGGCAGCGTCAGGCTCGCGGTCATGGCGCCAGCGGCGTGGCCGCCAGACCGATGGCACTCACCCCGGCAGCGCGGCAGGCATCCATCACCTTGACCAAAGCCTGCACCGGTACGCCCTGGCTGGCGGCGATGGTCACCTGGGTCTGGCCGGGCTGGCCGGCGCGCAGCTGCGCCGTCAAGGCCGGCAGGGTGATGGCATGGCCGTTGATCTGCAGGCTACCATCCTGGTGCAGGGCCAGCATCACCTTCGGCTGGTCCAGACGCTGGGCTGTGCTGGAGCCAGGCAGATGCGCAGGAAGGCCCTGGGCGGGGATCATGCGCAGCGTCACCATGATGAAGAACACCAGCAGGAACAGCATGATGTCGATCATGGGAATGATCTCGACGCGACCCTTGCGCATTTCCAGGTATTGCATGCTCACTTCTCCGGGCTGTAAAGAACAGGCTGCGCCTGCGTCGCAAGCAGGGCGTGCTGATGATCCAACCCTTCCAGGCGGTTGACCAGCATGGTGCGCAGCGTTTCCATCTGGTGGACCAGGAAGCGCATGCGGTTGTGCAAGCCGTTGAAGGCCACCAGGCCGATCACGGCGATCACCAGGCCGGCCGCCGTGGCGATGAGGGCCTCGCCGACGCTGCCCGTGATGGCGGAAGGGTTGCCGGCGGCATGGTCGAGAAACTGGAAGGCGTGGAACATGCCAATGATGGTGCCCAGCAGCCCCAGCAACGGTGCCAGCGTCACCACCGTGTCGAGCAGCCACAGCCGCTTGTCGAGGCTGGGCACCTGGCGCATCACCGCCTCCTGCAGCAGTTCTGACAGGCGTGCGCTGTCCTGCACGCGCGGAAAGCGCGACGGCACCTCCAGCAGGGCGCGATAAGGGAAGCCGGCCCCTTGCGCCAGCCCGGTGATGCGCTTGAGATCGAGATGGCCCATTTCCGCCACGTCGCGGCTGACGCGGTGGCCCTCGCGGGCGATGCGGTTGAGCAGAAAGAAGCGCTCGATGGTGACCGTGAGCACGATCAGGAGCAGCACCGGCATGATGTAGAGAATGCCGCCCGAATAGGCGGCCAGATGGGCAACGGAAGCGAGGTTCATGGCTTTCTCAACAAAAAATGGGCGCACCCCTAGGAGCGCGCCCGAAGTTCGGAGGACTGAGAAAGTGCCCATGGAAACTGGGCACTCTCAGGATAAGCCCCATCGATGATGGTTTTATGGCAAGCCGGCCGGATGCATCGGCCAGCAAAAAAAGCACGCCTCACGGCGTGCAAAAGTTTGCGCAGGCTGCTCGCCATGACGCGCAAAAGGGATTCAGCCAAAGCGCGGCTCCTGCGGCGTCTGCGCAAAATCGAAGGCGCCCAGGAGATCGTAGGCCTGGGCGTCGCGCTGCGCCAGCGGGGCGATGCCGAAGCGGGCCTCGATGAAACGCAGCACCGAAGTGGTGTCGGCCACCGTGTGGTCCACGTGCCCGCGGCGGGCCCAGGGGCTCACCAGCAGGGCGGGGATGCGCGTGCCGCAGCCGTAGAAATCCGGGCGCGGCGGGGCGATGTGGTCCCAGAAGCCGCCGCCTTCGTCATAGGTCAGGATCACCGCGGTCTTGTCCCACAGAGGGCTGTTGCCCAGCGCGCGCAGCAACCCCATCACCCAGTCCATGCCCCACTGCGGCGCGGAATCCTCCGGATGCTCGTCGTGCACCCCGGTGGCCTTGAGGAAGGATACGGCCGGCAGCTTGCCGGCCTGGATGTCGGCGTAAAAATCCTGCTCGTCGCGCATGCGCCCGGCGCGCACGTTGTCGAACCAGCTCGGGTAGTACTGGAAGGGATTGTGGTGCGGCACATAGAGATAGCCGGTGTCGATCACCGCCGAGCCGTCGCCGGGGCCAAAGGCCTGCTTCAGCGCCCAGGGCTTCACCGCGTTCCAGTGCTCGTTATACCAGGCCCAGGGCACGCCCGCCGCGCTCAGGCGGTCGCCGATATTGGCGTAGGTCTGCTCCTGCGGCGGCGGCGCGAACTTGAGCTTGTCGGGCTTGGCCTCGGTAGGGCCGTAGAGCGGCGGCAAGTCGTTGATGAGCACGCCGTGGGCATCGTAGGGCATGTCGAAGATGGGCGGATTCTCGCTGCCCATGAGATGTTTGGGGGCCGCCTTCCACTGCGCCGAGCGGCCGGCCGCCAGATACAGGGCGTTGCCGGTGGAGCCGCCGCTCATGGCCTGGAAGAAATGATCGAACAGCACGTACTCGTCGGCCAGGCGGTGGTAGGCCGGGATGTCTTCGCGCGTGTAATGGCCCAGCACCGCGCCGGAAGGTTTTGATTCGGCGAAGGTCATGCGCAGGGCATCCACCTGCCCGCCATGCAGCTGATTGAAGGGCTTGTGGTGCTTGGACTGCGCCAGGGCGACGAAACGGTCCATCTTGCCGCCGTCGACCTGCGCATACATGCGGAAGAAATGATGCTCCGGATCCCAGGGCACATTGTGGCTGGCGGGCAGGTAAGGCGCCATGTGGAAAGGCCGGTTTTCCAGGCGCGCGTCCTGGAAGCCTGGCAGATCCACGGGCAAAGGCAGAAAGCCGTAAGGAATGCCCGACGGGTTCTTCTGCAGGCCGTTGTAGCGGCTGTCGATTTTGCCTTCACGGTCCAGCAGATTGGCGACCGCCAGCCCCTTGGGGTGCTGGTAGGTGCCGAAGTAGTGATCGAAGCTGCGGTTCTCCTGGTAGATCACCACGACGTGGTCGATGCGGCGGCGCAAGGCCGCGATCTGATCGCCTGCCGACGCGCGCGCCAGGCCAGGCAGGGTCGACAGCGCCGCAACAGCCCCGGTGGCTTGCAAGAACCGGCGGCGCGCGGGGTGAAACGGGAAGGGCATCTTGTTCTCCAGGGAAGGCCCTTGCATCTTTTCACTCGCGCGTGACGGAAGCGTGAAGAAAGCGTTAGGCCCGCCTTAACCAGCCGCCGGCGAGGCGATTTTTTCTTGCGATTACGTTGCAGTTAATTCCTTCCTAAGCCCCGCTTCACCTTAGCTTCATCGACCTTTTCTAAGGTTTGCGCCAGCCTGCCGCGGCTCATATCCAGCGGCAGATTTTGCCAACCCCTCGACAAGGAAAATTCATGCCATCCGACCGGAGTTTCATGCTCAAACCCCTGCCCGCCTTGCTGGCGGCCATCCTTCTAAGCCCCCTCGCCGCACATGCCGATAACAGCACTAGCCTCGGCACCGTGCAGGCCGAAGCCGGCGGCAACGCCAATGGCGGCGTGAGCGCCGCGACCCAGCAGTCTGCGCCCTACCAGGCGCCCACCCAGGGCTCGCTTACCGCCACCCAGCCGCAGTCCATCATCAACCAGCATTACATCGACGAGAACGCCTCACCCACCGCCAACTACACCGACATCATGAACATCGCGCCCAGCGTGTTCACCATCACGCCCAACGGCGCCGGCGGCATGGAAACCCACACCACCTCCATCCGTGGTCTGCAGGACGGCCAGTTCAACGTGACATTCGATGGCATACCTTTCGGCGATTCCAACGATTTCACCCACCACTCGACCTCCTACTTCATGCCGCAGGACATCGGTTCGGTCGTCGTCGATCGCGGCCCCGGCACCGCCAGCACCATCGGCCCCGCCACCTTCGGCGGCACCGTCGCCATCAACACGCGCAATCCCTCCGAAGTCGCCGGCCTGACCGCCTACGGCTCGCTGGGCAGCTTCGGCACCCACCTGGAAGGCGCCCGCTTCGATACTGGCGTCATGCAAAACTGGGGCGATGCCAGCGCCGTGATCGACTACAAGCGCATGAACACCGACGGCTACCTCACGGACGGCAAGCTCAACCGCCAGAACGTCTACTTCAAGCTGCTCAAGCCCCTCGGCAGCAACACCGTGCTGAGCCTGGTGGCGATGTACAACACCCTGCACCAAAACTTCTCGTCCGGCGCGACCCTGGCGCAAATCCAGCAGTACGGTCCTACCTACGGCGCGAATAACGACCCCACCAGCCAGGATTACTACGGCTACAACTACGACAACATCGAAACCGATTTCGAGTACATCGGCCTGAAACATCAGGGCAACGGCTGGACCCTGAACAACAAGCTCTATACCTACGACTACACGCACTACGGCTGGAACGGCTTCGACCCCAATGGCGAGACACCCAACGGCACAGTGCTTGGCAGCCCCACCGGATTGAGTATGCCTAACGACGTGCCCGGTCAGCGCATGCAGATGGCCTACCGCTCCATCGGTGACATCCTGCACATCACCAATGACCTTGGGCCCGGTGTGTTGGGTTACGGCGCTTGGTATGACCATCAGGGCAACAACCGCTTTCAGTATGAAATCGACATGAGTCAGAATGGCGCCTACAACTACAATGTAGTCCCAAGCCCCAACGGGAACCTCGAGGCAGTCAACACCAATCCTCCTGGCACTTATATCGACCGCCTGATGTACGACTCGCTCGACAGCTTTCAGCCCTATTTGCAATACGCGTGGAAGATCACGCCTTCCCTCACCTTCACTCCGGGCGTTAAATATGCCTGGTTCCGCCGCACCATCGATGCCCAGCAGAATCAGGGCCCCGGCGGCCCCCTCAATTACTCCAAGACCTGGGGCAAGGCGCTGGGTAGCATCGACCTGCATTACCTGATCCAGAAGAACTGGTCGGCCTATGTGCAAGTGGCACAGGGCTTCCTCGCCCCCAACCTAAACACTTTCTACGTCGCCAACCCGGCCGACAACTCCGTCGGCCCGGAAACGACCATGACCTACCAGGTCGGCACCACCTGGCGCAGCCACCAGCTCGCCTTGTCCGGTGATTTGTACTACATCGACTTCAATAATCTGGCCGTCAAGGTCAAGGGGCCTGTTGGACAAAACATCTGGATCAACGATGGCGGCGCCATCTACAAGGGCGCTGAGGCGGAGGGCACTTACTATCTGGGCAGCGGCGTGAGCATCTATGCCAACGGCAGCCTAAACCGCGCTTACGACAAGCAAACCGGGCTCACGCTACCCGAAGCACCCAACGCCACGGCGGCGGCCGGGCTGATGTACAACACCGGCCCCTGGTATGCCTCGCTCATCACCAAGTACATCGGCAAGCGCTACGGCAACCCGGGCGAAAGCGATCCTTTGCCCGCCTTCGCCCTGACCGACCTTAACGTCAGCTACAGCCTGCACGACCTGCCTTATTGGGTTAAGAAGGCCAGGGTCAGCTTGCAGGTGCATAACCTGTTCGACAAGACCGGCATCGCTGATCTGGCGGGTTCGACGCAATACGCTGGTACGAACCTCTACTACACCATTCCCGGACGCTCGGAAATGGTGAACGTCTCCCTCGGCTTCTAGCCCGGCGCGCCCAGCCACCCTGCTACACTCGCAGGATGGCTGATTCAGCGCCTTCTGAGATTTCCTGGCCCGGCGGCATCGCCGGGCTTTTTCATTCCGCCTTTCCCGCCGATGCGCGGCGCGTGATCCTGGCGCGCATGGCGCGGGCTTTCGGCCAGGGCGTGTGGCAGGTGGATTTCGCGCTATATCTGCATGCGCTGGGCTGGGGGGCGCCGGCCATCGGCGCGCTCTACACTTCCGCGCTGGCGGTCAACGCGTTCGCTACGGCCGTCATGGGACCGCTGGTGGATCGCCACGGCAGCCGCGCCTTTCTGCTGAGCTTCGAGGTCGCGCAGATGGCGGCCGCGCTGCTGGCCTTCTTCAGCACGACGGCGGCGGCGCTGGTGGCCGCCACCCTGGTGGCCGGCTACGGCCGCGGCGCCAATGGCGCCGCCGGACCCTTTGCCCCGGCCGAGCAGGCCTGGCTGTCGCACAGCCTGCCGGCGCGGCGCTGGGGCGAGGGTTTGAGTCTGAATACCGCGCTGGCGGTTGCGGGCATGGGATTCGGCGCCCTGGCGGCGGCGTTGCCGGCGCTGTGGGCGGGAGACGCCATCCAGGCGCAGGATTACCGCTGGCTGTTCCTGTTGCCCTTGCTCGGCGCGCTGCTGGGGTGTGCGCTGCTGTGGCGCGCGCATGAAACCCGGGCGGCACCGAACGACGACGGCACTCCCCGGGCGCCCGCGCCACTCACGGCCGAGCAGCGCAGCAACCTCTGGCGCCTGAGCGCGGTCAACGGCCTCAACGGGCTGGGCATCGGCCTGGTGGGGCCGCTCATGGCCTACTGGTTCCTGCTCAAGTTCGGCGCGGGTCCCGAGAAGATCGGCACGATCATGGCGCTGGGCTTCTTTCTCACCACCGCGCTGGCGCTCGGCGCCGGGCGGCTCAGCACCCGGCTCGGCGTGGTGGAGACGGTGGCGCGGCTGCGCCTGGCCGGCCTCGGCTTGCTGCTGCTGATTCCGCTGATGCCGATGTTCTGGCTGGCGGCGGTGTTTTACGTGCTGCGCATGGCCATCAACCGCGGCACGGTGGGACCGCGTCAGGCCCTGGCGCTATCCCTGCTGCCGCCGGAACGGCGCGGCCTGGCGGCCATGACCAACAGCCTGTCCATGCAGGTGCCGCGCGCCTTCGGGCCCCTCGTCGCCGGCATCTTCTTCCATTACCACTGGCTGATCCTGCCCTTCGTCCTGGCCACCATACTTCAGGGCGCCTATATCCTGCTGTTCCGCCACTACTTCAGGCGCTGGGATCCGTCAGACGAGTAATCTGGGCCACCTGCGCCACGGCCTGGGCGCGCGCCTGAAAGATGGCCTGGCGTATATCGGTGGGCTGGCGCTGGGCGATGGCGCCGGCGTCCACGCCTTGCGCGGCCGCAAGGGCGCGACGCAGATGCTCGGCCTGCGGATAGGGCAGCACCTCGAAGCCGGGGCGGCCGTGGAAATCGCAGGCGCAGGCCTGCAGAAACTGTTCGAAGCGCTGCGGCCGCCGAAAGGCGTCGCAGCGCTCCAGCAGATCCACCAGGGTGGACGGGCGCAGTTCCAGGGCGCGGTGCGCGTTGCCATGGTCCCTGGCGACGATGACGGCGAGGTCGCGCACCTCGGCGGGCAGGCGCAGGCGCTCGGCCAGCGCCTGCACGAGGACAACGCCGGCGGCCTCGTGGCCATGGTGCCTGGGCCACAACTCGGGCGGCGTCGCACCCTTGCCCAAATCGTGCGCGAGGGCGGCGAAACGCACCGGCAGGGCATGGCCCTGGCGCGCAGCCCAGTCCACCACCAACATGACATGCACGCCGGTGTCCTTCTCGGGATGATATTCCGGCGGCTGCGGCACGCCGAACAGGCGATCGACTTCCGGCAGGATGACGGCCAACGCGCCGCAGGAGCGCAGCACCTCGAACATGCGCGAAGGCCGCGCCTCCATGAGACCGCGCGCCAGTTCCTGCCACACGCGCTCGGGCACCAATTCGCCGAGTTCGCCCGCGGCCGTCATGCGCGCCATGAGCGCCAGGGTTTCCGGCGCCACGACGAAATCGGCAAAGCGGGCAGCGAAGCGCGCCACGCGCAGCACGCGCAGGGGGTCTTCGGCAAACGCCTCGCTGACATGGCGCAGCACCTTGTCGGTTAAATCGCGCCGCCCGCCGTAGGGGTCGATGATCTCGCCCGCCGGGCCCTTGGCCAGGGCATTGATGGTGAGATCGCGCCGGCGCAGGTCTTCCTCCAGCGTCACCGCGGGGTCGGCGAATACGGTAAAGCCCT
>JAJXXS010000159.1 GCA_021780975.1 Pseudomonadota bacterium | reverse complement strand
CTCGACCACCACCACGCCGTCTATTTCGGGCGCATCCGCCGCGCTGCGCGCGAGCGCGCCGTCTTCGGTGATCTCGTCCACCAGCACCGTGAGCGTCCTGCCCACCTTGGCCGCCAGACGCGCTGCGCTGATCTCAGCCTGCACCTCCATGAAGCGGCGGCGGCGCTCCTCCTTGACCTCTTCGTCCACAGCGCCCGGCAGATCGTTGGCCGCCGCCCCGGCCACCGGCGAATAGGCGAAGCAGCCCACCCGGTCCAGCTGCGCCACGCGCAGGAATTCCAGCAGCTCCTCGAACTCGGCCTCCGTTTCGCCGGGGAAGCCGACGATGAAGGTCGAGCGCAGCGTGAGATCTGGGCAGGCAGCGCGCCAGGCCTGGATGCGTTCGAGCGTCTTTTCCGCCGCGGCAGGCCGCTTCATGAGCTTGAGGATGCGCGGGCTGGCGTGCTGAAAGGGCACATCGAGATAGGGCAGGATCTTGCCCTCCGCCATGAGGGGGATGACCTCGTCGACGTGCGGATAGGGATAGACGTAATGCAGCCGCACCCAGGCGCCCAGTTCCCCTAATGCGGCAGCCAGCTCGGTCATGCGCGCCTTCACCGGGCGGCCGTTCCAGAAGCCCGTGCGGTATTTCACGTCCACCCCGTAGGCACTGGTGTCCTGCGAGATCACCAGCAGTTCCTTCACCCCCGCTTTCACCAGCGCCTCCGCCTCGTTCAGCACCTCGCCCACCGGCCGGCTCACCAGATCGCCGCGCATGGAGGGAATGATGCAGAAGCTGCAGCGGTGGTTGCAGCCTTCGGAGATTTTCAGATAGGCGTAATGGCGCGGCGTGAGCTTCACGCCGCCCGGCGGGATCAAATCGCTGTAGGGATCGTGCGGCTTGGGCAGATGCTCGTGGATCGCGGCCATCACCGCGTCGGCCGCGTGCGGCCCGGTCACCGCCAGCACCGAAGGATGCGCCTGGCGCACCACGTCGCCCTTCGCCCCCAGGCAGCCGGTGACCACCACCTTGCCGTTCTCCTTGAGCGCCTCGCCGATGGCTTCGAGCGACTCTTGCACCGCCGCATCGATGAAGCCGCAGGTGTTGACCACCACCAGGTCGGCGTCGTCGTAGCTGCCGGTCACGAGATAGCCCTCGGCCCGCGCCTGGGTGAGGATGCGCTCCGAGTCCACCGTGGCCTTGGGGCAGCCCAGGGAAACGAAGCCGATTTTAGGTAGCTTTTTCATGCGCGCATTTTAGCAAGGGGCTGGTGCGGCCCGGTACCGCGTCTTACACTGGCACCCTGCAGCGGAAAATCATGTACATCGTCCTCATCGCCCTCGCCTATCTCTGGTTCATGATGCTCATCACCGCGCCTTCCATCGGCAAGGCGATCCTGGTGCTGATCGTCGGCGGCAGCGTGCTCGCGCTTGCCTACTACATCCTCAACACGCCCACACGCCTGCGGCGCGCGCGCCAGCTCGAACGCGAACAGGACAGTCCGGCCACGCCCGCCGACGAGTAGCATCGCCCGCGGACCGTGCCCTGTCGGCGGCAGGCGGGCGCAATCCGCAGGCGCCCGTATAATGCCCCTGTCCAACCCCCGGGAGTCTTGTCATGCAACAGCAACTGGATATCTTCGTGGCGTCGCTCACTTCCTTCTGGACCCAGCTGGCCAGCTTCGTTCCGCAGCTGCTGGCCGCGCTGGTGCTGCTGTTCCTCGGCTGGCTGTTCGCCAACCTGCTGCGCAGCGGCCTGGCGAAGCTGCTGGACGTTCTCAAGTTCGACGAGCTTGCGCTCAAGACCGGCATCGAGGCCTTCCTCAAGCAGGGCAATATCCACATCAGCCTGTCGCGCCTGCTCGCCAATCTGGTGTACTGGCTGGTGATACTGGTGGTCATCGTCACGGTGGCCAACAGCCTGGGCCTGCATGCGGTGGCAGAGCTATTCAACCGCGTGGTGCTCTACCTGCCCAACATCATCGTCGCCATCCTGGTGCTGGTGTTCGGCATCCTCATCGCCCGCTTCATCAACCGCCTGGTGTTCGCCTATCTCAACAACATCGGCGTGGAAGGGGCGCTGACCATCAGCACCTTCTCCGAGTACGCGGTGGTCGTCTTCGTCATATTCATGGCGCTGGAACAACTGCAGATCGGCACCCAGCTGCTCACCGCCGCGTTCCAGATCGCCTTCGGCGCAATCGGGCTGGCGTTCGCCATCGCCTTCGGGCTGGGCGGCCGCGACTGGGCCGCCGGCATCATCAGGAAGATCAGCGACAAGGACAGAACCCGCCCGGGCCAGTAGATCGCGCCTAGCGCGCCGCCGCCTGCACGAACTCCAGGGCGTTGCCGTCGGGGTCGCGGCAGAACAGCGCCGGCCGCCCCGATTTGCTGAGGGTGTAGGCCACGCCGTGCCGCTCCAGGGCGCGCTTCAATTCACCAACGTCCGCCACGGCAAAGGCGGCATGGCGGTCGCGCCCGCCGTGTTCCGGCCGCGCCAGGCCCGCTTCCGGATTGGGCAGGCGCATGAGATGCAGCTGGCGGCCGTCGGGCAGGTCGTACCACACGCCGGGATAGGGCAGCGCGGGCCGTGCCGGATGCGGCACCAACCCCAGCACGCTTTCATAAAAATTTCTGGCTCGCGCGAGATCCTCCACCAGGATGCCGAGGTGGTGCAGGCCGGTGATCTCAGGCATGAGGCTGCTCCAGTTTTCCGGAAAAGAGGCTGGCGGCGACGATGAGGGCGGCGCCGACGAGTTCCTGCCCGCTCATGGTTTCGCCGGCCAGGACATAGCTCGCGATCGCGGCCACCACCAGTTCGAACAACAAGATGATGATGGCCTGGTTGGCGGGCGTGTGGGACAGGCCCCATTGCACCGCGTAAGTCATTCCGGCAATGAGCGCGGCCGTGACCAGCAGCCACCCCCAGGTAGCCATTCCCGCCGAGGCGGCAAAATCCCACTGCCCGCTCTTCCCCACCAGTGCCAACAAGGCCAGGGCCGTCACGCCAGCCCACACCGCCACCGCCTTGGAGCCGTTCGCCACCTGGCCGATGCGACGCGTGATCACGTTCGACAGCGCGAAGGTCATGCCGGCGGAAAGCGCCAGCCACTCCGCCGCATTCTGCGGCAGCGGAAAGCCGCCCTGGGGCGGCCATAGCATGCAGACGGCCCCGGCCAGCGAGAGGGCCATCACCGCCCCGCCCGCGGGCGTGAGCTTCTCGCGCAGCAGCCAGCGCGCGAACAGCACGGTCCACAAGGGCGCGAGATAGAACAGCAGCAGCACGCGCATGATCTCGCCGCCGAGCACGGCGATGACGTAGGCAATGTTGGTCCAGCCCGCAGACAGCCCCAGCGCGGCGAGCCACAGCGCCTTGCCGCGGTCGCCCCACAGCGCGCGCCGATGCAGCCATCCCAGGAGCAGCAGCGGCAAACCATAGGAGATGAGCGAGGATGCCAGGCCGGACACGCCGGCCTGGTTCAGCACGCGGTAGGGATACCAGATGATGCCCCAGCCGGCAGCGCCGGCCAGCAGGCAGAGCACGGCGAAAAAACGGCGGGCGGACAAGGCTGGCATTGAGGACTGGTTATAATTTGGGTTTCTCGAACTCGCGCGCTCCCGGCCTTCATCCGTCATGAACCCCAGACTGGATCTGCTGCAGCCCTACCCCTTCCAGCGTCTGAAGACCCTGTTCGAGGGGGTGCGCCCGAGTGCCGAGTATTCTGCCATCAATCTCTCCATCGGCGAGCCCAAGCACGCCACGCCCGCCTTCATCTGCGACGCCCTGTGCGCCGGACTCGACGGGCTGAGCGTCTACCCGGCGACCCAGGGGCGCGAAGACCTGCGCGCCGCCATCGCCGCCTGGATCGCGCGCCGTTTCGGCGTGGAGCTCGATCCGGCCAGCGAGGTGCTGCCGGTCAACGGCTCGCGCGAGGCGCTCTTCGCCATCGCCCAGGCCACCGTCGACTCCAGCCGCCACGGCCGCCGCGTGGTGCTCTCGCCCAATCCCTTCTACCAGATCTACGAAGGCGCGGCGCTGCTGGCCGGCGCGCGGCCCTACTATCTCAATACCACGGCGGACAATGGCTATGCGATGGATTTTGCGCGCGTGCCCGAGGATCTGTGGGAACAGGTCAACCTCGCCTACGTCTGCTCGCCCGGCAATCCCACGGGCAAGGTCATGACACTCGATCAATGGCGCGAGCTGTTCCAACTGTCCGACCGGCACGGCTTCCTCATCGCCGCCGACGAGTGCTACTCGGAGATCTATTTCGACGAGGCCCTGCCCTCCCTGGGCGCGCTCAGCGCCGCCCAGGCGCTGGGCCGCGGCAACAAGAACCTCCTGGTGTTCAACAGCCTCTCCAAGCGCTCCAACGTGCCCGGACTGCGCTCCGGCTTCGTCGCCGGCGACGCCGCGGCGATGAAGAAATTCCTCCTCTACCGCACCTACCACGGCTCGGCCATGTCGCCCGTGGTGCAGGCCGCCAGCCTGGCCGCCTGGCAGGACGAGGCGCACGTCGCCGACAACCGCCGCCTGTACGCGGAAAAATTCGCCGCCGTCATGCCCATCCTCATGGGCAGCCTGCAATTCGACGTGCCCGATGCCTCCTTCTACCTGTGGGCCAAGGTGCCGGGCGACGACGACTGCGCCTTTGCGCGCGGCCTCTATGAGAGCAGAAACGTCACCGTGCTGCCCGGCAGCTACCTGGCGCGCGATGCCTCCGGCAGCAACCCCGGCCGTGGCTATGTGCGCATCGCCCTGGTGGATGCGCTGCCCGCCTGCGTCGAAGCTGCTCACCGCATCAGCGACTACGTGCGCGAAACCGCCGCCTAACAGGGTGTTGAAAAACTACTGCGGAACGATGATGCGGCGTTGGAAAACGGCTCAAAATGCTCATTTACTCCGTGTAAACTGCGCTTTTTCGCCGTTTTCCGCCTTGCCTGATCGCCCCTCGCTACGTTTTTCAACACCCTGCCAACCTCTCTTCCTATCCACTCGTCTCAGGAAACCGCCATGCACATGCAGGAACTGCAAGCCCTCATCGAAGACGCCTTCGAGCGCCGCGTAGACATCACCCCGCGCAACGCCGATGCCAAGCTGAAAGAGGCGGTCAATTCCGTCATCGACCTGCTCGACCGCGGCGAGCTGCGCGTGGCGGAAAAGATCGACGGCCAGTGGGCCACCCACCAGTGGGTGAAGAAAGCCGTGCTGCTCTCCTTCCGCCTGGAGGACAACGCCTTCATCAAGGGCGGCTACACCAACTACTACGACAAGGTGCCCTCCAAGTTCGCTGACTACAACAGCCGCGACTTCCGCGAAGGCGGCTTCCGCGTCGTGCCGCCGGCCGCCGCGCGGCGCGGCTCCTACATCGCCAAGAACGTCGTGCTCATGCCCTCCTACGTCAACATCGGCGCCTACGTGGACGAAGGCACCATGGTGGACACCTGGGCCACCGTGGGCTCCTGCGCGCAGATCGGCAAGAACGTGCACTTGAGCGGCGGCGTCGGCATCGGCGGCGTGCTGGAGCCAGTGCAGGCCAACCCCACCATCATCGGCGACAACTGCTTCATCGGCGCGCGCTCCGAAGTGGTGGAAGGCGTCATCGTCGAGGACAATTGCGTCATCTCCATGGGCGTGTACATCGGCCAGAGCACGCGCATCTACAACCGCGAGACGGGCGAGATTCTCTACGGCCGCATCCCCGCCGGCTCCGTGGTGGTAAGCGGCAACCTGCCCTCCTCCGACGGCAAGTACAGCCTCTACTGCGCGGTCATCGTCAAGCAGGTGGACGCCAAGACGCGCAGCAAGGTCGGCATCAACGAACTGCTGCGCGGCATCTGACCGCGCCCAAGGTGGCGGCCGGGCGGCTCTACCTCATCCCCACCCCCCTGGCGGCGGGCGACCCCGCCCAGGTGCTGCCCCCCGCGACCCTCGCCGCCCTGCGCGGCCTCGACCATTTCGTCGCCGAGCGCGCCAAGACCGCGCGCGCCGTGCTCAAGGCCGCGGCGCATCCCCTGCCTCTGCCGCAGATCCATATCAGCGAACTCAACGAGCACACCCCGGCCACGCAGTTGCTGGACCTGCTCCAACCCCTGCTCGACGGCCGGAACGTCGGCCTGATGTCGGAAGCCGGCTGCCCCGGCGTGGCCGACCCCGGCGCCGCGCTCGTCGCCCTCGCCCACGATCACAGTGTCCCCGTGCTGCCCCTGGTCGGCCCTTCCGCCCTGCTACTCGCCCTCATGGCCTCGGGCATGAACGGCCAGCAGTTCTGCTTCGCCGGCTACCTGCCCACCAAGCCGCCTGAGCGCGAAACCGCCCTCCGCAGCCTGGAAAAAACCGCCCGGCAGAAGCACGTTACCCAGCTCTTCATCGAAACGCCCTACCGCAACGAAGCCATGCTCGCCGCGCTGCTCAAGGTGCTGCAGCCGGATACCCGGCTGGCGGTGGCGGCGGATTTGACGGGCGAGGGGGAAAGCGTGATATCGCTACGCGTCGCGGCGTGGCGGAAGGCGGCGGTGCCTGGGTTGAAGGACCGGCCGGCGGTGTTTTTGATTGGGGGGTGATGTTGTAATGCAAGACTTGACCCCGAGGTTCCGATTTGTTCAGCGTGTCCCTAGACACTTTCGAGCCGGTTGAAATATTGCTTTACTCGGGCCTGATTCATTGAACGGCTTGATGGCGCAAAATAAACTCATATTCTTCGCAATTATCAAGTTTGTGGAAATTATTTTTCAATCGTTGATACGAGCGATATTCCCTGATCGTGCGCCAATAAAGGAATAACCCTCGGAAAAATTGTCCTATCCCAAAACGACCAGACAAGTAGAGATGCACGAGCGCGTACTTAGAACCGATATCCCCCCGCGCTGCAGCCCATTCGTGTAGTTCACGCGCCTGTGACAATTGCTTATTGCCACCCGGCCCTTTTCTCCAATACTCTGCCAATAGATACCCCGAAGGCGGATAGCCCAAGTCAACCCCGCTTCTCAGGGTTTCAATCGCTTTGTCGTATTCCTTTCGCCATAAATATAAGTACCCCAAATAAAAACTTGTTATTGATTTTGTATGCGCGGAACCGACTTGGTAGGCACGCAGATACCATTTCTCAGCCTCCCCTTGATCGACCGTGACCCCCATTCCATATGCGTAGGCTCGCGCCAGTAGGTGCATTGCCCATGCTGATCCTTCCTCCGCCAGTTGCTTAAATAAGACGAATGCCTTGCTCGCAGCCGTCCTTCCAAGTTCAATGGCATAGTTCAGACGGTCTTCGATTGATTGTTGCATCTCTGCCATTAGCGCACCTGTGCGGTTATTGCTTTCGATTCCGTTCGCCTCAGCAAACTTGTGCCTGCCAAGCCCTGTCTGCAATTCGTACTATCGTCAACCACCGCATCTCGGCTGTTCTGTCGTCTGGCTCGGGCGTACTATCGATGGCGGCTCCGGTACCGGTTCAGGGCCCCCTTCTCCCTGCCCAGGCGGCATCTTGAGGAGGTGGCACGCGATACAAACTGGCTTCAACCAACGCGCCACAAGATCCGGAAATATCCATTCCCCTCTCGGATCTGTCCAATGAAGCGGGTTCCCATTGGCATAGAGGTACGGCTGGTTGTAGACAGGCATCTTAGAGGACAGCATCGACTGCATCGGCGCTGCCATCCCGGGTAGCTTCGGCCCCGGCAAGTTGCGCACGGCCATGTTGCCCACGTTGGGGTCTTGCATTAACACGTCCTTACCGGCGCCAGCCAACCGGATTACACCACGGAATCGGCAATCCCGGCGCGCCGGAATTCGAATGAACGATATCCATCGCAATCGCCCGGATCGAGCGCCCACCCTTGCCCTCGTTGCCGTTGTCGATGAAAAACTCAGGAACTTGCGTTTCCCATCAAGTAATGAATCGCGGCCTGACTGCGATCAACCCGAATCCTGGCGCCGATTTTTAACCACGCGAGAAAAATCATCAATCAAATAACGCTATGATTAGGCTGTCGCTCTTGTTTATTTTTCCTGAACCTATTAAAACGCCATTGTCCCAAGAGCGCGTGTTCCTGAATGCAATTGGATATATTTGTTTATCAATCCCCCTGACGGAGTCATGCATGCCCACTGAAATTGAGAAACTCGATAACCAGATTGCCGAATTGGCGAAGAAGCGGCAAGCCATACTGGAAGCCGAACGCGACACGAAATTGAAGGCAATAAAAGCTCTGATCGCGCAATACGAAATCACCGCGTCCGAATTGGGTTTCGTCAAACGCCGTTCCAGGACCAAGGCGCCGACCAAGGCCAAGCTGCCGGCCCGCTATCGCAATCCGCGCGACCCCAGCCAGACCTGGCACGGCGGCAAGGGTGCGAAGCCGAAATGGATCAGGGAATTCTTGGCTGCGGGCGGCAAGCTGGAAAAAATCGAGATCAAAAAATAGCCGCTCACTGGGCGCGCCAGAGCAGCCATTTCCCGCAATCTGGCGAGCCTCGCCGTGTTGCTCGCATATCGCCGAGCAACACGCCCGGCCAAGCGCCGCCCCTGTGAGTCGCGTGAGCGGATTTCCCTGCCGGGGCCTGGCCGGCAGCTTGTAAGACTGTGGAGGCCGGAACAAAACGCTCACTGCGCGCCCACTGGCGGCGCCTTTATGCCATGACGACAGCGCTCAGACTCTTATTGATCTCCCTGCTGCTGGGCCTGAACACGGCCCATGCGCAAGCCACCGCGCCGTCTTTATCCCATGTGCTTGTGGGCGGCCAGTTCGAATACACCGTGCAGAAGGGCGACTTCCTCATCGCCATCGCGGCGCGCTTCGGCGAGTCGGCCACGGATATCGCGCGCCTCAACGGCATCAGGTACGAGGGGTATATCCACCCCGGGCAGCGCCTCCTGATCGACAACCGCCACATTGTTCCCGAGACGCTGGACAACGGCATCCTCATCAACCTGCCGCAGCGCATGCTGTTCTTCTTCCAGGCGGGCAAGCTCGCGGGCGCTTATCCGGTGGGGCTGGGCAAGCCGAGCTGGCCCACACCGGCGGGCTCCTTT
>JAJXXS010000090.1 GCA_021780975.1 Pseudomonadota bacterium | reverse complement strand
CTGCCGATGGCGGTGGGCACGCTCAGGCCCCAACTGAAGGTATTGACGAGGATGAGGTTCTTAAGCGCCTGGCCATTGATGACGGCGGTCGAACTGCCGGGGACGTTGGGCACACTCAGGTAGGCGTTGTAGGCGGCGTGGGCCGAGAGCGGGGCGGCTGCCATGGCGGTGCAGATCGCGAGAGACAGCAGGTTCTTTTTCATGAGTCATTACCTCCAGAGGGGGGGACAAAATAGTTGTGAAATTCCCGGCCCGAGCGCGGCAGCGCTGGGTGCGGTGGGGGAGGCAAGCAACGATTGTGCTGAATTTCGCGAGGCTTATTTATATATATGATTAATATAATGAAATAATTATAATTAATCGTGAATTAAATAACGGCGTCGCTGCGCTCTGGCCCCAAGTGTAAAAATTTCCGACAGTGATCTGCCGGCAGCGCCCTGGGCAGGCAGGAGCGGCGGCACATGCCTGCCCCCGCAATGAGGGATAATCGCGCCTGCGGAAGCGGGCAGGGGCGCAGCGCTCCAGGTGGACGGTTTCCGCAAGGCAAAGCCTGCTCACCGCAAGACAACAAAACAGGAGGAGCTTCCCGTGTCGAAACCTAGCGTTCGCCCGCTGGGCTGGCTGCAAGTGCTGCTGCTCGCCATCCCCTGCGTGGCCGTGCTCATCGTGCCATTTTTCAACCGCGTGGAACCGGAATTGTGGGGGATTCCGTTCTTCTACTGGTGGCAGATGTTGTGGGTGCCCTTGAGCGGCGTCTTTGTCGCCCTGGTCTACAGGACGCTGGTCGTCAAACGCGGTGAGGGCGAACGATGAATGTCACCGCCACGGCTGTCTTTATCGGACTCTTCGTCTTCATCACGGTGCTGGGCTTTGCTTCGGCGCGCTGGAAGGCGGGCGACCTCAAGCATCTGCACGAGTGGGGTCTGGGAGGGCGGCGCTTCGGCGCCTGGATCACCTGGTTCCTGATCGGCGGCGATCTCTACACCGCCTACACTTTCGTCGCCGTGCCCGCGCTGGTGTTCGGCGCCGGCGCGCTGGGTTTCTTCGCGCTGCCCTACACCGTGCTGGTCTATCCCATGGTGTTCGCCATCTTGCCGCGCCTGTGGTCGGTGGCGCACAAGCACAACTACGTCACCGCCGCCGACTTCGTGCGCGGGCGCTACGGCAGCCCCATGCTGGGCCTGGCGCTGGCGCTCACCGGCATCGTCGCCACCATGCCCTACATCGCGCTGCAGCTGGTCGGCATACAGGTGGTGATCGGCGGCCTGGGTTTTCCCACCCACGGACTGGTCGGCGATCTGCCTCTGCTCATCGCCTTCGTCATCCTCGCCGCCTATACCTACACCAGCGGCTTGCGCGCGCCGGCGATGATCGCGGTGGTCAAGGATCTGCTGGTGTACGTCACCGTCATCGCCCTGGTGGTGGTCGTGCCGATCAAGATGGGCGGCTTCGGCCACATCTTTGCCGCCATCCCCAAGGACAAGCTGCTTCTGCCGCCGCCCACCGCCGACAGCACGGGCATGATGTCCTTCTATGTCTCGCTCGCCTTCGGCTCCGCGCTTGCGCTCATGCTCTACCCCCATGCCGCCACGGCGGTGCTGAGCGCGAACGGCCCCAATACCCTGCGCCGCAACTGCGTCTACCTGCCGGCCTATTCCTTCGTCCTCGGCCTCATCGCCGTGCTCGGCTACGTGGCCTACGCCTCCGGCATCGCCAAGCTGCCCGAGCTTGCTCCCTACTTCGCGCAGTACAAGGCGCAGTTCGCCCTGCCGGGGCTGATGCTGCATTTCTTTCCCAGCTGGTTCGTCGGCGTAGGCTTCTCTGCCGTGGCCATCGGCGCCCTGGTGCCTGCGGCCATCATGTCCATCGCGGCCGCCAACCTCTTCACGCGCAATATCTACCGGGAGTTCGTGCGGCCGGATTGCACGCCCGAGCGCGAGACGCAAGTGGCCAAGCTGGTGTCTCTAGTCGTCAAGTTCGGCGCGCTCTTGTTCGTCGTCTTTCTGCCGCTCACCTATGCCATCCAGCTGCAGCTGCTGGGCAGCATCCTGATTCTGCAGACGCTGCCCGCGGTGGTGGCGGGGCTTTACACGCGCTGGTTCGACGCCAAGGGACTCTTGCTCGGGTGGGCGGCAGGGCTGGGCTGGGGCATCTGGGCGGCGAGCCTGACCGGATTCCAGAAATCCGTATACCCCCTGCACCTGGGGGGCATGACCATACCCGGCTATATCGGGCTCTACGCGCTGGTGCTGAATTTCGCCGTCGCGATCGCCTTTACCCTGGCGCTGCGCGCCCTGGGCAAGGCGGGCATGGAGGACGCTACCCTGGAAAGCGATTACGTCGGTTAACGGCGATCACCAGCCGCCGCCGTCGTCGCCGCCCCCACTATCCCAGGAGTCGCCGCCGCTGTCGTCCCCCTGGATGCCGAAGTCGCTGCCGCCCAGATCCTGGCCCGGCATGAAGCCGGACGAGTCGCCGGGCATGGCGGAGGTGTTCTGGTTGCTTTGGAACAGCCGGTCGGCGAGCGCTTCGCCGGCGGCGATGCCGGCGCCGACCCCGAGGCCGGTGAGCAGCGCGGAGCCGAAGCCGCCGCCCGCCGCGGGCTGCCCCGGATAAGGCGCATTGGGGCCCGGGTAGGGGGCGTTGGGCCAGGCACCGGGCGCTTGCGGCGGCATGGCGCTGGACGGCACGTAGACCTGCCGTGCCTGGCGGCGCTTGAGCCAGAGCAGCATGACGAAGGCCAGCACGGCGATTGCCGCGAGACCGACCCAGAGCCTGTTGACGAGATTCCTGCTTGCGGCGGCACTGGCGGGAGCCGCCCCGTGCGCGGAGAGCACGCGGCTGAACTGGCTGGCTTCGCCGGGTTTGAGGAAGGGCAGCCCGGGCGCGAGCGCTTGCGCCTGCTTGAATTCGGCAGCAGCCCGGTGCCAGGCACCCTGATCCGCCCACAGGCGGGCTTCGACATAGTGCGCCTTGGCCGAGCCGGGATGCGCCGCGAGCACCTGCTGCATCATGGCCTGGGCCTGGCCAAGGTTGCCCGCATGGGCCGCCTGATACACCTGGTCGACGCTGGGTACGGTGCCGGCGGCCCATACGGGGGCGGCAAGGCCGAAGGCCAGGCATAAGCCGGTCAGAAATTGCTTGAGATGACGCATGGGGTCTTCGAACTCCTTCATAGGTTGCGCATGCGATGCGTGGATGGGGGGAGGGACATGCGCTCAGACCGCCCCACCCCCCAGGTTGGTTCCCCGAAGGATACTGGTTGTGTGAGATTCACGCCGCCCCCTGGCTGAGGTAGGCGCCGAATTCATGGGCCGGCAAGGGGTCCGAGAACAGATGGCCCTGGGCGTAATCGCAGCCGGCCTGCCGCAAGAGCTCGCGCTGCGAGTCGGTTTCAACCCCCTCGGCGATCACCTTGATGCCGAGCTTGTGCGCCATGACGATGACCGCTTCGGCGATCGCGAGATCGCTCGGCTCGTGGGTGAGGCCGTGCACGAAGGAGCGGTCGATCTTCAAGTAGTCAATGTCGAATTTCTTCAGGTAGGACATCGCCGAATAGCCGGTGCCGAAATCATCGATGCTGACCTGCACCCCGGCGTTGCGAAAAGCCAGCAGCGTGTCGACCACAGCCTGGCGCTCGTCGAGCAGCAAGCCCTCCGTGATTTCCACCGCCAGCAGATGGGGCGGCAGGCCGTGGCGGCGCAGGCATTCGCTCCAGTCGCCGCACTTTCCGGCAATGAACTGCTGCGGCGAGATATTGACGCTGATCTGGATGGGCGCCTGCCCTGCGCGCGGCATTTCCGACTGCAGGGATTGCCAGCGCGTGGCCGCCGCGATCGCCTCGTGGAACACCCAGTTGCCGATATCGCCGATGACGCCGATTTCCTCCGCGATCGAAATGAACTCGGCGGGCTGCACCAGGCCGCGCCGCGGGTGATTCCAGCGCAAGAGCGCTTCGGCCTTGACGACGCGGTTGCTCGCCAGGTCGACGATGGGCTGATAGTGCAGCAGGAATTCGTCCGCGATCACGGCCTGGCGCAGATCGGTACCGATTTCCAGCCGCTCCATGGCATGTGTCTGCATCGACTGGGTGAAATGGCAGAAGCCATTGCGGCCCAGCGCCTTGGCGGCATACATGGCCTGGTCCGCATAGCTGACCAGGGTCTCCATCTCGCTGCCATCGTCGGGATAGAACGCGATCCCTATGCTCGCCGAGACGTAGGCCAGATGGCCATCGAGGTCGAAGGGAGCGGCGAGGCCCTGGATGATGTCCGCGGCGACCTGGCCCGCCGCGCCGGCCTCGACGACCTGGGGCAGGATGACGATGAATTCGTCGCCGCCCTGACGCGACACCGTATCGGAGGCGCGCACCGACATGCAGATGCGCCTCGCGGCCTGCACCAGCAATTGGTCGCCGACGTCATGGCCCAGGGTGTCGTTCACCTCCTTGAAGCGGTCGAGATCGATGAAGAGCAGCGCCAGCCTGCTGGCGCTGCGCTGGGCGCGCTTGAGTTCCTCGCTCAGGCGGTCGCGAAACAGGCGCCGGTTCGGCAGGCCCGTGAGCGCATCGTAGTTGGCCTCGCGCCAGACGGCCTGCTCCATGCGCTTGCGTTCGCTGATGTCGAGGATGACCCCGACCAGGCCGCCGAGGGTGCCGTCTGCCTTGTTGAAGGTGGCCTTGTAGAACACCACATCGCGGCGTGTCCCGTCAGCGCTGGCGACGGCTGCCTCGTAGGTCTGCTTGCCGGGTCGCTCGAAGAGCGCCTGGTCGGCGGCGAAGTAGCGGTCGGCCAGATCCTTGGGCGAGAGATCGTAGACCGAGCGGCCCACGAGCTTGGCGCGCTCGACGCCGATGAATTCCTCGAAGGCTGCGTTGCAGCCGAGATAGCGTCCGTCCTCGTCCTTGTAGAACACGGGGCTGGGGATGGTGTCTACCAGCTGGCCGATGAAGCGCAGCTGATCGGCGACGGCGCGCTCCGCGGCGCTGCGCTCGGAGACGTCGAGGAGCATGCCGATGATCGCCGGCGCGCCCGCGTAGCTCGTGGAGACGCCGAACACTTCGACATCGAGCCGGCTGCCATTCTTGCGGATGCCCTGAAAGTCGTGAAAATCCTCCCCGGCCTCCCAGACCGTGCGGCGGTCAAGCTGGTGCCTTGCGCGCGGCCCGCCAGCACTTGCCACCAGGGTCTGCGGATCGAGGTCTGCACACAGTTCCTCCTGGGTATATCCGAACACATCCGCAAGCCGGCGATTCACATAAACGAAGCGCTGGTGCTGGATGACGTAGACACCGATCAGGGCGTTACGCAGCAGGCCATGCAGCAGGGTGTCGGCCTCGGGCAGCCGATCGTTCATGATTTCATCTGGCCACGTCGTGGCCGTGACGCGCGCCTTGCAGGCGTCTGCCGATGGACGAGCCCGTTCATTGTTATGTCTCCCCGTGCATGTTGAGGACGGAATTGCGTGGCGGCGACCATATACCAAATCGGAACGGCGCGTCCATACTTTCGCGCCGGTCGTGCGGCAGGGTCGCTCGGGTGCGGAGGGAAACCGGATGCTGCAGGCAGCAATCGCGGCAGTAGGCACGCTCGCTGGGGGCGAGCGCGTTGCCGCGTTGTTCGCCGCCGGACCGGGCCGTGTTCAGGCGAAAGGCGGCAGCGCGGGGTGGGGAATGTCGGCGACCGCCACGCCTTCGACTTCGATCAGCCATTCGGGCCGGCAGACGGGGCCGTGCAGGATGACGGTGGGCAGGTCGGGCAGGCGCTCATCGAGATAGGCAAGCACGCGCGCATGGTCGGCCGGATCGCGCAGATAGACCAGCAGATACATCATGTCGGCCAGGCTGGCCCCGCCATCCTGCAGCAGGGCTTCCAGATTCTCCAGCGCGCGGCCGAGCTGGGCGATGACATCCAGCAGATGGACAACCCGCCCGTTGCGGTCGATGCTGGCGGTGCCGGAGATGAAATAATGCGCACGGTCGGCGTAGCCCACGCGCGTGCCGCGCTCAAAGGTGACCTGATAGTCGTGGGTGGGGCACATCTTGCTGAAATCGTTGAGGTAGGACACCTGGCCAGGCTGCAGATCAAGCACGGAATAGGCGTCCATGGCCACCCGGTCATATTGATGCGCGCATGCTCCCTCGATGCCGGTGCTGGCAATGTAATGCGTCTTGTCGGTGAGGCCGTGGCGTGCGAAAAGGTCGGCGCGCGCCTGCACCATGCCGTGGTAAAACACATCCACGTCCTTGAGATAGATCCAGGTGCGCAGGCAATGCTCCGAGAGGGTGCCGCCCTGGCTGGCGAGCGCCTCGATCAAGTCATCGAACACCTGCAGCGTCTGCGCATGTGCCGAAGAGCCGTCGTCCTGCGCGCCGGCGCACAGCCGCGTGCTCCATAGATGGCGCTGGCCGCCGCTTTGCACGAGGACATGACGGCGCGAGAGGCGGCGTTTGACGAGGGGGGAAGAGGAGCCCAGGTGATAGGCGAAGAGGGCGATTTTCGCGCCCGGCAGGGGCGGCTGCTGGATGATGGAAACCGCCACCGGGTTTTCCGGGGTGTCGCGCACCAGGCTGCTGTGCTCCACCGCGGGCGCCTGATTAAGCATGTCGCTCACGAACACCCGACGAAACACGGCACTTTCCGGGGGCAGTCCCGCCGCGCTGAGGGTTGCCGCGTAACGCGCCTCCAACGCTTCGAGCTGCTCGTTCCAGTTGCCGGTCGGGGGCACGGTCACCGTGATGAAATGTTCGGCGCTACCGTTGGCGCCGTGGAATGTTTTGCGCCTGGTCCCGTCCGCCATGCTTGGTTCAGAGCGCCGCGATGGGCTGATTCGGGAAAGAGAGCTGATCGCGGTCTCGCCAGCTGGGGTGGACATAGTTGATCTCCATCAGGCGCCGGATGCCCTCGATCTTGCGCTTCTCGAAGCCGTGCCAGGTGTTGGGGCCGGCGACGAAAATCGTGCCGGTGTTGAAGTCGCCGGAAGAGCGGCCGATCCAGCGGCGCTCTTCGTCGTAAATGTCGGTGCCCCAGTCCTTGGCATGCGGGCCGGTGCACAGATAGATGACCATGGAGCATAGCTTTTCCGGAATGTCGCGGTGCGGTTCCAGCCAGGCGCCATCAGTGTCCTGCATGTATTCCATGCGCAGGTAGCTTCCCGCGGCCTCGAAGCCGCAGGTCTTGCCCATCAGGTGGGCGACGTCTGTGCGCTGCAGGGCCTGCGCCAGGAGGGCGCAGACGGGGAAATCGGCCTGCAGCGAGGGGGTGAAGAAGGTGCGCTTGCCGTTGTCGGTGTCGCGCACGCCATGGCAGTCGTCGATGCGCAGAGGAACGATGGGAAGGCTGATGAGCGCCCCGCCCACTGATTCCGGCAGGACGTCGGTCAGGCTCCAGCGCCGGTAAGGCGTTTCATGGCGGGTGGCATCGAGCAGCGCGCGGCGAAAATGGCGCGCGACGGATTCGGCGTCGGGGAGGTTGAAGATGCTCATGGGCGCGCTCCTACTTGGGCGCCCATTCGATGATCTTCCGCACCAGCGGAATCGATTTGGCGAACGCGCTCAGGCCATGGCGCATGTACTCGCTTCTCACGTAGCGCTCGGAATCGGAGAAACAGAGCTGCAGGCTCATGCGCGGGCCTTTCTGGGGCAGAAAGCCGTGCCAGGAGCGGTCGCTCACGCGGAACATGAGCATGCGCCCGAACTCGGGCGGGAATTCGAAGGCGTAATCCTCGCGGTCGGCGCTGCGCAACACCCTGAGGCGGCCGCGCTCATAGGGCCATTCCCGACTGAAACCCAGAATGACGGTGATGATTTTGTGCCTGGAGTCCGGATGGGCGTAGCCCTCGTTGTAGTGCCCCGTGGTGTTGCCCATCATCAGTATCACCGGGGGGCGCTTGCTCAGGTCGATGTCGAACTTCTCTTCCATCAGGTGGCGGAAGCGCGGGCTGAGCAGATCCTGGATGACTGCGCCGAAACGAGCTCCATAGCGCAAGCTGGGCAGGCCATAGCTGCCACGGTCCGGGATGCGGGGGGCATCGGCGAGCACCTCGTCCTTGTAGGCAGGCGGAATGGCGTGCTCGGCGAACGCGTATTCATAGGGGTCGCGCCGCAACTCGGCCGCAGCGATGGCGGCCTCGTCGAGCAGTGCAAAGGGAGACTCCGATACCGCCATAAGCAAACCTCCTCGGGTTGAACCCGGTTCGCATGGGGCTTGCGGCAGCGCTGCGCATGCAGGCTCGCGTTCCCACGGCCGTCCCGGGTTGTGTGGGCAATGGCCGATGATGCCGTTTCCCCTTGTGCGGGTGGCCCGCGCCAGTCAAGGAACACTGACACGAAGCTGCGTTAGGGTTATATGCAGATAATCGGGTACCATTATTCGCATTTCTGCAAAAAATGCAAATCTTCCCGCCGCGGTCCGCTGTTTGTCAGCGGGCTCGGCAGGGCGGGACGATGGCACTCTTCGTATGGAACCGCCGATGTCAGTGTCCAGATACCCGGGATCATTTCCTGTCGCACTCCTCGACACCGGTCTGCGCAGCGCTGCTGCCAACATGGATGTCGACCGCCTGCTGTTTGAGCGCCATCAAAACGGCCAAAGCGCAGATCTCTTGCGTTTTCATCGCAGCCAGCCCGCCGTCTGTCTTGGGCGCTATCAGACTGCGCAGGCGCAAGTGCGGGAGGATTTCTGCCGCCGTCATGGCATAGAAGTCGTGCGCCGCGTGAGCGGTGGCGGGGCGCTCTACCTCGACCCGGGGCAGCAGGGAGTGAGCCTCCTGATGCGCCGCAGGCAGTCCTGGGGTGCCCTCAGATATGCGGCATTGCTGGAGCGATTCGGCCAGGCGCTGAAAGATGCGCTGGCGGATTTTGGTCTCGATGCGGAATTCAAACTCCCCAACGATCTGGAGATCGACGGCCGCAAATGCGCTTCGGTCTACCTGGCGGCCGCGCAGGACACGCTGCTTTTCTACGCCACCGTGCTGCTCGATATCGACGTGGAAAGGGCTCTTTGCGCGCTGCGCGCACCGACCGAAAAATTATCC
>JAJXXS010000134.1 GCA_021780975.1 Pseudomonadota bacterium | reverse complement strand
AGCATACAAAGAGCCACGCCAGACGACGTCCATGAACTGGCTGTCATGGCCGGTGAACTGCTGAATGAAATCATGCGCGCCATCGGGACCCAGGCCTTCAACTTCAGCCTGGCGGACACGACCGCCAATCTCAGGGATTTCATCGCTCGCGAGAAATATTTCGTCCTTGTCGCGCGCGGCGCTGATGCGCACCCGGTGGGCTTCATCACGCTGTGCGAAAGCTATGCGCTGTATGCCGAAGGCGTCTTCGGCATCGTCCCGGAGCTTTATGTGCGTCCGCCGTTCCGCTCGCAGGACGTGGGACGGAGGCTGATGGACGAGGCCAAGGCCTGCGGTCGTTCGCGCGGATGGAAGCGCCTGGAGGTGACCACGCCACCCCTGCCGCAGTTCGACAGGACGCTGGCGTTTTACGAGCGCGAGGGGTTCACCGTCGCCGGCGGGCGCAAGCTGAAGGTGGTGCTGTGACCATAGCCGCCATCGAATACCGCGACAACGAACCTATCAGCGTCGATCAGGCCATCGACCTCTACCGGCGCTCGACGCTCGGCGAACGCCGCCCGGTGGACCGGCCGGACATCTTCGAGGGCATGCTCAAGAACGCCAACCTCACGGTGACGGCGTGGAAGGGCAGTCGCCTGGTCGGCATCGCGCGCACGCTCACCGACTTCAGCTATGTGGCCTACCTTGCCGACCTCGCCGTGGATCTTGAATTCCAGAAGCAGGGCATCGGCAGGCGCCTCATCGAGGAAACCCGTCGGCGTTTGCAGCCCGAATGCATGATCGTGCTGCTGGCCGCGCCCAAGGCCAACGAGTACTACGCCAGGCTCGGCTTCGAGCCTAACCCGCGCGGGTGGGTGCTGCGCAACGCGGGGTTGTCGTGAAGAAGGGTTCGGCGTTCCGGGGGGCAGGTGTTGTCGTGTGCAATGGCAGGGAGGGGCGATGCCGGAAGCGAACAAACGCGTGTTGCTCGAATACGTGGAGGCCTTCAATCGGGGCGAACTCGATGCGCTGTGCCGCACCTGCGGGCCGGGGGCATTGATCTGCGGCGTGCTGGGGCGGGGTTGAGAAGCTCAGAGCCCGCACGGCGCTATCGCTCAAGTGCGCTGGGTCAGGCGGCTGCCTGAGTCCTGCTGGCCGTTCGTCGGAAAACCCCGCGCCCTCGTGTAATTAGTTAAAACTTAATTAGAATTGACCGGCCAGGCCTTCCATAAGCCATTACAAACGGCCGGCCATGCCGTCAATTTCGAGCCACCAAAGGGGAAACAACATGAAGCGTTTTGACGCCGGAATCCTGGCCGCCATGGCCCTGCTTGCCCTTGCATCCACGGCGCAAGCAGCCACCTACACCATAAATACAGCGCTGCCGCTGCCAAACGTCTACTACACGGGTCTTGCCAACCCTGCGCAGCCGAATTACCTCATCACCGATCTTACTTTCCGCGCCGCCATCATCGACTATGCTCCGGGAGGCGACATCACCTCCGACCTGCTGCCCTATTTCTATATCAGCGCGCAGGATACGTTCACTTATGACGCCAAGAGTTGCATACGGTATGGCCCGTGCAGCTATTTCCAGGGAACCTCGGGCGACACCGCCTCGGTCTTGAATTACCCCAACGTCTTCCAGCCGGGCGACGTGCTTGATTCCAATTACCAGTTCAGCCTCTATCAGGCGCAGAACCTGAGCCTTGGCGTGACGAGCTGGACAGGGGCCGGTGCCTACACGCTGCAGCTGCGTGATGCCGCCAATCAACTGATCGTGCCGGACAGCGCCGGGGTCTACGCGCTGGGCGGCGGCACCTATACCCTGGAGTTCCGGGCTGCGTTCGATTCAACTGCCAGCGACGGCACCATCGTCGGCCTCGCTGCGGCCGTGCCCGAACCGGCGGGTGAATGGCTGTATGGCGCCGGCCTGTTCTGCCTGGCGGCAGTGGCCCGCAGGCAGCGCCCGCGCCTCGCGCCGTAACGGGGCTGCGCCCGGCGCGGCGTTTGATTCGACCCTTCCCGCCGCGCTCATCACCGGGGCGCGGGCGAAGTCGGGGCCGTGTTAAAGGCCCGGGCTCTGTGAGGGGAGCGCTGCAAGCCCGATAATCGGGCTTTGCATTGCCGGAGAACGGCCATGAATCGCACCAGCCATATTCGCCTCATGGCGGACTACAACGCGTGGATGAACGCCAAGCTCTGCGATGCCGCGCGGCGTCTGCCGGGCGAGGCGCTCGCGGCGGACAGGCGGGCCTACTTCGGCTCCATACCCGGGACGCTGAATCACCTGGTGGTCGGCGACACCCTTTGGCTCAAGCGCTTCGCCACCCATCCCGCCGCCTCTCCGGCGCTCGGCGCGGTGCGCCGCCAGGTGGCCACCTTGTTGTCGCAGGCCGGCGTCGACGTGGGCGTGACGGATCTGCTGGCGCTCATCCCGAACGAGGAGACGGGCTATGCGGGTTGAGCGCGTGGATCACTTTGTTCTGACGGTGCGCGACCTGGACGCGACGGTCCGTTTCGATGAGCGTGTGCTGGGCATGCGTCAGGAGACGCTGTACGGGAGCGAGTCGGACTACGTCTTCGATTCGGGCAAGTTCCGCCGGGCCTTCGGGGTCGAGGCCACTTCCTGCGCCGAGGGCATACGGCTGACCGCCAGCGCCTGCCTGTAGCGCGGCGCTGCCGTTACAGCGCGCCGCGCAATTCCTCGGCCAGAGCGAGGGCGGCGGCGGGCTCCGCGGCCAGCACGTTGAAATGGCCCATCTTGCGCCCGGGGCGGGCCGCCTGCTTGCCGTAGAGGTGCAGCTTGACGTTGCCGTGCCCGAGCAGCCGCTGCCAGTGCGGGCCGCCGTTGTGCCAGCGGTCGCCGAGGATGTTCACCATGACCACAGGGGAGAGCAGGCGCGTGTCGCCCGCCGGCAGACCGGCCAGCATCCTCACCTGCTGTTCGAACTGGTCGGTGACGCAGGCGTCCAGCGTGTAGTGGCCGGAGTTGTGCGGGCGCGGGGCGATTTCGTTCACCAGCAGATCGCCCGCTTGCGTGATGAAGAATTCCACCGCCATCACGCCCACGTAGCCGAGCTGGTCCGCCACCGCGCGCGCCATGGCGCACGCGGCCTCGGCGACGCGCGCCTCGATGCGTGCGGGCACGATGGAGACGTCGAGGATGCCGTTGGCGTGGCGGTTCTCGGCCACCGGAAACAGGGCGCAGCGGCCGGCGTCATCGCGCCCCAGCACCACGGAGACTTCGCGCTCCAGGGCGACCCAGCCTTCCAGCACGCAGGGCTGGCCGCCCAGTTCGGCGTAGGCGGCCTGTGCCGCCGCGACGCTGTCGACCCGTATCTGGCCCTTGCCGTCGTAGCCCAGGCGCGCCACCTTGAGCAGCGCGGGCAGGCCGGTCCTGGCGCAGGCGGCCGGGATGTCGGCGCCGTCATTCACCAGGGCGAAGGGGGCGGTGGGAAAGCCCTGCTGCGCCAGCCAGGTCTTTTCGCGGCTGCGGTCCTGCACGATGGCGACGGCCTCGGCGCCGGGGGAGACGCGGCAATGCTGGGCAAGCTCGATGAGACTGTCCGCCGGGACATTCTCGAATTCGGTGGTGACCGCGGCGCAGGCCTCGCCCAGTTGGCGCAGCGCGCCGTGGTCGAGGTAGTCGGCCTGCAGGTGCAGGTCGGCCATCTGCCCGGCCGGGCTCAAGGAATCCGGGTCCAGCACGATGACGCGGTAACCCATGGTGCGGGCGGCGATGGTGAACATGCGCCCCAGCTGGCCGCCGCCGAGGATGCCCAGCGTGGCGCCGGGCAGCAGGGGTTCAGACATCGGGCAGGCTCATGTTGAGCACTGCGGCGGTCTGGCCGCGGCGGAATTCCTCCAGTTGCTCGGCCAGGCCGCCGTCGTAGCGGGCGATCAGCGCGGCGGCGAAGAGGGCGGCATTGGCGGCACCCGCTTCGCCCACGGCGAAGGTGGCGACCGGGATGCCCTTGGGCATCTGTACGATGGAAAGCAGCGAGTCCATGCCCTTGAGGTATTTGGAGGGCACCGGCACGCCCAGGACGGGCACCAGGGTCTTGGCCGCCAGCATGCCCGGCAGGTGGGCCGCGCCGCCGGCGCCGGCGATGATGGCCTTGAGGCCGCGCGCCTCCGCTTCCTCGGCGTAGCGGTAGAGCAGGTCGGGCGTGCGGTGCGCCGATACCACGCGTGCTTCGTAGGGGATGCCCAGATGCTTGAGCTGGAGTGCGGCGTGCTGCATCACCTCCCAATCGCTCTGGGAGCCCATGACGAGACCGATCAGGGGATGGGGCATGGCTGGCTTTCCGGCAAAAGGCGGATTTTAGCCGGATATTTCGGCAAGGATACCGCCGCGGCGGGGTGGCTATACTGGGCCCATGCCCTCCGCCATTTCCCCTGCCGCCGCGCCGGACCTGCCCGTGCAGGACATTTCCCTGGCCGTGCTGCGGGAAAAATATGCCTGGCGCGGCGAAACCACCCCTACGCAAGTGCAGCGCCGCGTGGCGCGCGCCCTCGCCGCGGTGGAGGCGCCTGCGGCGCGGGGCCCTTGGGAGGAGCGCTTCTGCGCCGCCATGGCGGCGGGATTCATTCCCGCCGGGCGCATAGCCGCCACGGCCGGCACCGAGCGCGAAGCCACCCTCATCAACTGCTTCGTGCAGCCGGTGGGCGATTCCATTTCGCAGGAGGAGGGCGGCCGGCCCGGCATCTATGCAGCCCTCAAGGAAGCGGCGGAAACCATGCGCCGCGGCGGCGGCGTGGGCTACGACTTTTCCCCCATCCGCCCGCGCGGCGCCTGGGTGCGCGGCATCCAGGCGCTGGCGAGCGGGCCGCTTTCCTACATGCGCGTGTTCGATGCCTCGTGCGAGACGGTGGAGGCGGCCGGCAACCGGCGCGGCGCCCAGATGGCGGTGCTGCGCTGCGACCATCCCGACATCGAGGACTTCATTCACGCCAAGGATGGCGGCGGCTACGCCAACTTCAATTTTTCCGTCGGCGTCAGCGATGCCTTCATGCAGGCGCTGGCAAGCGATGCTCTGGTCGAACTGGTGCACCGCGCCGAGCCAGGCCCGGCGCAGAAGGCGATGGGTGCCTACCGGCGCGGCGACGGCTTGTGGGTGTACCGCAGCGTGCGTGCGCGCACGCTGTGGGACGCCATCATGGCCGCCACCTACGATCACGCCGAGCCCGGCGTGCTGTTCCTCGACCGCATCAACCGCGACAACAACCTGCGCTATTGCGAAACCATCGCGGCCACCAATCCCTGCGCCGAGCAGCCGCTGCCCGACTATGGCTGCTGCTGCCTGGGCTCCATCGACCTGACGCGGCTGGTGCGCGACCCCTACGGCGCGGCGGCTTTCGACTACGCCGCCCTGCGCGAACTGGTGCCGGCGGCGGTGCGTCTGCTCGACAACGTGCTGGACGCCAGCGCCTGGCCGTTGCCGCAGCAGCGCGAGGCGCATGCCAAGCGCCGCATCGGCCTGGGCTTCACCGGCCTGGGGGATGCCCTCATCATGCTGGGGCTGCGCTACGACAGCGCCGCCGCGCGCGAATTCGCCGCGCGCGTGGCGCACGAATTGCGCGATGCGGCCTACTGGGCGTCGGTCGCGCTGGCGCGCGAGCGCGGGCCTTTCCCGCTCTTCGATGCCGCGGCCTATTGCGCGTCCGGCAACTTCGCCAGCCGCCTGCCGCCCGACTTGCAGGAGGCCATCCTGCGCGACGGCCTGCGCAACTCCCACTTGCTGTCCATCGCTCCCACGGGTTCCATTTCGCTGGCCTTTGCCGACAACGCCTCCAACGGCATCGAGCCCCCCTATGCCTGGCAATACCGGCGCCGCAAGCGCGGCGCCGACGGCAGCTGGCAGGACTACGCCGTGGAGGACCACGCCTACCGCCTGTTCCGCTATCTGGCCGGAACCGCGGCGCCGTTGCCGGCGGCCTTCGCGAGTGCCCTGGACATCTCGGCTGCCGATCATCTCGCCATGGTGGCGGCGGTGGGGCCCTACATCGATTCGAGCATCTCGAAGACGGTGAACGTCGCCGCCGACTATCCCTACGAGGATTTCCGCGGCCTCTATGCCGCAGCCTGGAAAGCGGGGCTGAAAGGGCTCAGCACCTACCGTCCCAACGCCGTGGTCGGCCAGGTGCTGAGCGCCGCCCTGGGCGGTCGCGATGCCGACCCAGCCTGCTCGGAATGCGAAGTGCCCGAGCCCGGCAGCGCGCCGGCCTGCGGCCTTGCGGGCAGCTGCGGTTAGCTAGCGGCGCGCTTGGCTGCGATCCTGCCGCCCGCCGCCTTGTAGCCCTCCAGCCCGCCGGCGAGGAAGCGCGCCTTGATGCCCTCCGCCTGCAGGCGCGCGGCGATGTCCTGCGACAGGGCGCCGCCGCGCACGCAATACACCACCACCTCGTGCGTCTTCGGCAGGGCGCCGATCCAGCGCTGGATCTGCTCCGGATCCTTCCAGAAGGCGTCGGGAACGGTCTCGGCGCTGGCGTCGTAATCGGCCTTGCGGCGCACGTCCAGCACCAGGGCCTGGTGCTGGATGGCGTGAAAGGCGGCGGGATCTAGGCTGGATTCCATGCGTTCGCTTCGGCTGTTGCGCAGGGGCGCAATTCTAGCGCCACCGCGGCCTCGGCCCAAGGCTGGGGCGCGCGCAAAGGGCGGCGCATGGGCTATGCTTGGGCTAGTCTCATCCATCCCCGACCCCATGCAGCCGATAGAAGAAACCGCGCTCCGCGTGCGCATCGCCACCCTGGAGACCCGCCACCGCGATCTCGACATGGTGCTGGCGCACCTGCTCGTCACCGGCTTCCGCGACGAACTGGTGCTCAAGCGCATGAAGAAGGAAAAGCTCGCGCTCAAGGACCATATCGAGCAACTGCGCGCACAACTGGTGCCCGACATCTCCGCCTGAGGCGAACCGTCCACCGCGCGGGCGGAAGTTTTCGGCGCGGGGGGCAGCCCGTACAATTCGGCCTGTGCAACTTTGAATTGGGCAAGGGCATGATCCGTAAAAACCCTTCCGGCCACGTTCCCGTAGTGGCCGAATCCGCCTTCGTCGATCCCACCGCCATCCTGTGCGGCAAGATCGTGGTCGGCGAGAACGTCTTCATCGGCCCCTACGCGGTGATCCGCGCCGACGAGGTGGACGCCGGCGGCGACATGGAGCCCATCGTCATCGGCGCCAATTCCAACATCCAGGACGGCGTGGTGATCCACTGCAAGGCCGGCGGCGGCGTGGTGATCGGCGAATCCACCTCCATCGCGCACCGTTCCATCGTGCACGGCCCCTGCCGCGTCGGCAACGGGGTGTTCATCGGCTTCAATTCCGTGCTGTTCAACTGCAGCGTGGGCGATGGGTCGGTGATCCGCCACAATTCCGTGGTGGAAGGCTGCGCCGTGCCGGCGGGCTTCTACATCCCGTCCACCAGCAACATCCACTCCGACGCCGAGCTCGCCAAGATCGAACGGGTCACGCCCGACGCGGCCGACTTCTCCGAAAGCGTCACCCAGGCCAACCTGGAACTGGTGCGCGGCTACAAGCGCATCCGCAACGAGTTCTGAAGGCTTCGTCGCGGATCGTCGTCGGGCCGGCCCATGGACGCTGCCGGGCGGCGCGGTCATTTATGCCATGCGATTTGCTCTACTGATCCAACTCGGCTCGCACAAGCTGCAACCGATCAGCGCTTATGCTGTGGGCGTTGCAGCCCGTGATACCAAGCGATGAACTGGAAACAGGCTCTCCGGCAGACCGGCATATCGGCTTCACTCGGGGCTGCCCTTTTGTTCGGGGCGGGAACACCGCTGGCCAAGTTGCTGCTCGGCGCCGTCGACCCGTGGATGCTTGCCGGGCTGCTCTACCTCGGTTCAGGGATCGGCCTGGCGATTTATCGCGGGTTGAGCCATGCCCCTGCGGTTCGGCTGCCCCGCAACGAGGTGCCCTGGTTCGCCGGGGCCATTCTATCGGGCGGGATCATCGGCCCGGTGCTGTTGATGTTCGGGTTGACGGGTATGCCGGCCTCTGGAGCCTCCCTCCTGCTGAACACGGAAAGCCTGTTCACGGCGCTGCTGGCATGGTTTGCCTTCAGGGAGAACTTCGATCGGCGCATCGTACTGGGCATGCTTGCCATCGTCGCCGGTGCGGTGGTCCTGGGCCTGCCCTCCGGGGCGCGAATTTCCGCGCCGTGGCCGATGTTGGCCCTCCTTGGCGCGTGTTTCGCCTGGGGCGTCGACAACAACCTGACCCGCAGGGTGTCGCTTGCCGACGCCACCTGGATCGCCTCCGTGAAAGGCCTGGTATCAGGCATCGTCAATCTGCCCCTGGCCTGCTCGCTGGGCGCGCCGCTGCCGGCATGGCCAAACGCGGCCGCGGCCATGACGGTTGGCTTGTTCGCCTACGGTGTGAGCCTGGCGCTGTTTGTGGTGGGCCTGCGGCACCTCGGGACGGCGCGCACCGGCGCCTACTTTTCGGTCGCGCCGTTCTTCGGAGCCTTGTTTGCCGTCCTGACGGGGGAGCCCATCACCATGCCGCTGCTGCTGGCCGGCGGCTTGATGGCGCTGGGCACATGGCTGCACCTAACTGAGCGCCATGAACACAGCCATGCGCATGAAGCCTTGGAGCACGGTCATGAGCATGTGCACGACGAGCACCACCTGCACGCGCATGACCATCCGGTGACGCCCGGCACCAGGCATAGCCATTGGCACCGGCACGAGCCTCTCATCCACACGCACCCGCACTTCCCGGATGCGCACCACCGGCATGGCCACTGAAGGCGGCGGAGTTGAACTGCCCGGAAATATCCGCGGCTGGCCTGGATCCGCGCCTCAGAGATGTTCCAAATCGAGATAGGACACGAATACGGGATGCTGGGCATCGTTCCGCCGCTGGCCGGGCCGGCTGAGGTTCACGCGGTACAGGCGCCCCTTGCCGTCGACCGGTTGGTCGTGGCCTTGCCATAGCTCGTAGCGGCTGCCTTCAAGCAGCGGCTCGTCAGTGATCAGGGTGACGGTCCCGTTCCACTCTTCATTGGCCAGCACCGCGGCTTTCCAGGATTCCTTGCCCCCGAGGGCGTGCATCTGGACATGACGCAGCCGGTAAAGGCCGCGGTTGT
>JAJXXS010000050.1 GCA_021780975.1 Pseudomonadota bacterium | reverse complement strand
GGCGCTTGAGGGCGGCGAAGACTTCGTTCTGCACCGCCTCGGTGACTTCCTCGGCGCGCGCTATGCTGTGGTCGCCGTCGATCAGCACTTCCGGCTCGACGATGGGCACCACCCCGCAGCTCTGGCAGATCGCGGCATAGCGCGCCAGCACTTCGGCATTCGCGGCCATGCCCAGCGGCGTGGGGTTGGCCGCGCTGACAGGATAGACCTCGCGCCACTTGGCGAAGCGCGCGCCCTGCTCCTTGTAGCCCTTGAGGCGTTCGCCCAGACCGTCCAGGCCCTGGGTGATCTTGTCGCCGGGCGCGTTGGCGAGATCCACGGTGCCCTTGTCGACCTTGATGCCGGGCACGATACCCTGGCGCTGCGCGACCTCCACCAGGCGCGTGCCGTTGGTGGCGCTCTGGCCCAGGGTCTCCTCGAAAAGAATGACGCCGCTGATGTATTCGCCTATGCCCGGCGTGCTGAGCAGCATCTCCCGGTAGGCGCGCCGCGTGGCCTCGGTGCATTCGATGCCCACGGCCTGGAAGCGCTTGGTAATGGTGGGCGTGCTCTCGTCCGCCGCAAGGATGCCGCGCCCGCGCTGCACCAGGGCATGGATGGTGTCCTGCAATTCGGTCTGTACGCTCATGCGCTGCTCCTCCTGCGCCCGTCGCCGGCGCCTGGGCGGGCCGCCGGCGGAAATCGCGGCAGCCTCCTTCAAGTTAGCCGCCCCGGGGAGCGCACGCAACTGCTGCCGGGTCAGGGCCGGTGGCGGCTTTCCCCCTGCGCGAGGCCACCGGCGATCATATGCGCCACGCGCAGCGGCTCGGGCAGCTTACCGTGGCATTGCGTGCTCGCGAGCAGGCGCTCGGCCTCGGCCGGCGTAACGCCGGCGCGCTGCACCCACACCCCGGCCAGCTCTTCCATGGGTCCGGCGGCCTCGATCAGGCGCCATTTGCGTGCGCCGCCGGGCACGTGCTGCAGCAGAGCGCTGCGGATGGCCGCCAGGTCCGGGGGATGACGCGCGACGGCGAGCACCGGCAGCCCGGACTGCTCGTGCAGGGCGCGCAGGTCCACCACGTTGAAGCCGCCCAGGGTGATGCCCTGCAGCAGCACCGCCTGCAGATGGCCGTAGTGACGCGAACTGCGCACGCGTTCGGCCAGCACGCGCGTGGCGTTGGCGCCATCGCGCCTGACCTTGCAGCTCAGCACGCCCTCCAGCCGGGTGCCGGCAAACACCGCCCCCACCACCAGAACATCGCCGCGATGGCTGCGCGCGAACGGCGCATCGTCGAAGCCGACGACATGGGACCAGCGCGGCGCCATCACGCCTCAGGCGCCGGCCGCGAGCACCTGCAGGATCTCGGCGCCATAGGTCTGCAGCTTCTTCGTGCCGATGCCGGGTATGCCGGCCAGTTCGTCCAGGCTCGCCGGCCGTTGCGCGGCGATCAGGCCAAGGGTGCTGTCGTGGAAGATGACGTAGGCCGGAACATTGTGACGCGCGGCCGCCTCGCGCCGCCAGTTGCGCAGCGCCTCGAACAGGGGCTGGTCCGCCGTGCCGGCGTCGCTGCGGCGCCCCTTGCGCGCGGCCTTGGCGAGCCTGCCCGCCTCGCGGAAATGCACCGCCGCCTCGCCGCGCAGTACCGGCCGACTGGCGGGCGTGAGCTGGAGCGCGCCGTAGGCGCCGTGATCCACTGCCAGCAGGCCCTGCGCCATCAGCTGGCGCAGCACCGCGCGCCAGCGCTTCTCGTCCAGTTCGCGGCCGATGCCGAACACGCTCAGGCTTTCGTGTTGCCACTGGCTCACCTTGTCGGTGGCCTTGCCCAGCAGCACGTCGATGACGTGGCCGGCGCCGAAACGCTGGCCGGTGCGGTAGATGGCCGACAGCGCCTTCTTCGCCGCCTCGCTGCCGTCCCACAGGGCGGGTGGCTCCAGGCAGGTGTCGCAGTTGCCGCAGGGCTCTGCCCCCTCGCCGAAATAATTGAGCAGCGCCACGCGCCGGCAGCTTGCCGTTTCCACCAGGCCCAGCAGGGCGTCCAGCTTGGCCGTGGCGACGCGCTTGTAGGCCTCGCCAGCCTCCGATTCGGCGATGAAGCGGCGCTGCGTGACCACGTCGGCCATGCCCCACAGCATCCAGGCTTCGGCGGGCTGGCCGTCGCGCCCGGCACGGCCGGTTTCCTGATAATAGCCCTCGATGGAGCGCGGCAGGTCGAGGTGGGCGACGAAGCGCACGTCGGGCTTGTCGATACCCATGCCAAAGGCGATGGTGGCCACCATGATGACGCCCTCCTCGCGCAGGAAGCGCTCCTGGTTGCGCGCGCGCACGCGGCCGTCAAGGCCGGCGTGGTAGGGCAAGGCCCGATAGCCTTCCTGCGCCAGCCAGTGCGCGGTCTCCTCCACCTTGCGGCGCGATCCGCAGTAGACGATGCCGGCGTCCCCCTCGTGGCCGTCGCGCAGGAAGGCAAGCAGCTGGCGGCGGCCGTCCTGCTTTTCGCTGATGCGGTAGCGGATGTTGGGGCGATCAAAGCTGGCGACGAACAGCTGCGCCTCGAGCAGGTTCAGCCGTTCGCGGATTTCCTCGCGCGTGACGGCGTCCGCCGTGGCGGTGAGGGCGATACGCGGCACTTGCGGAAAGCGCTCATGCAGCTGTGACAGGCCCAGGTATTCGGGGCGGAAGTCATGGCCCCATTGCGAGACGCAATGCGCCTCGTCGATGGCGAACAGCGCCACGCGCGCCTGCTCCAGGAGCGCGAGGAAGCGTGGCGTGAGCAGGCGTTCCGGCGCGACGTAGAGCAGCTTGAGCTGCCCGGCGCGGAAATCCGCCTCCACCTGCGCAGCAGCCTGCGCATCCAGGCTGGAGTTGAGGAAGGCGGCGGCGATGCCCAGTTCGCGCAGCGCCGCCACCTGGTCCTGCATGAGGGCGATGAGCGGCGACACCACCACCCCGCAGCCCGCGCGCAGCAGGGCGGGAATCTGGTAGCAGACCGACTTGCCGCCGCCGGTGGGCATGAGCACCATGGCGTCGCCGCCGCCGGCCACGGTGTCGATGACGGCGGCCTGCTGGCCGCGAAAGGCCGGGTAACCGTACAGGTCTTGCAGCAGGGACAGGGCGGTAGTGGGCATGGGCGGCGGTTCGGGGCGACAACTCCCGGCAAAACGGTGAATTCCTCCGGGGTATCGCTAGAATAGCGGATTTGCCCGCCTCGTATCGGCACCGATGCGGGGCGACTCGTCAGATCCACGCAGCAGACCGGCCCTCCATCATGTCCGAGCAGATCCCCCTCACCGCCCCCGACGACAACCAGATCATCGCCGAGCGCCGCAGCAAGCTCAAAGCCCTGCGCGAGAACAGCGTCGCCTTCCCCAACGATTTCGCGCGCCGCGACTACGCCGACCAGGTGCATGCGGCGCACGCCGACAAGTCCAAGGAAGAACTGGAAGCGGCGCCTGTGGACGTCGCCTTCGCCGGGCGCATGATGCTCAAGCGCGTGATGGGCAAGGCCAGCTTCGCCACCCTGCAGGACATGGGCGGGCGCCTGCAGATCTACGTGGCCCGCGACGCCGTCGGCGAGGCGGTCTACGAGGGCTTCAAGCACTGGGACCTGGGCGACATCGTCGGGGCGAAGGGCACGTTGTTCAAGACCAAGACTGGGGAGTTGACGGTGCAGGTCAGCGAGGTGCGCCTGTTGAGCAAGTCGCTGCGCCCGCTGCCGGAGAAATTCCACGGCCTCACCGACCAGGAGCAGAAATACCGTGCCCGTTATCTGGATCTCATCACCAACGAGGAAGCGCGCCGCGTGTTCATTGCGCGTTCGCGCATCGTCCAGGGCATCCGCGAATTCATGACCGGCCACGGCTTCCTCGAAGTCGAGACCCCCATGATGCACCCCATCCCCGGCGGCGCCGCGGCCAAGCCCTTCGTCACCCACCATAACGCCCTGGACATGGACCTCTACCTGCGCATCGCGCCGGAGCTCTATCTCAAGCGCCTGGTGGTGGGCGGCTTCGAGAAGGTCTTCGAGATCAACCGCAATTTCCGCAACGAGGGGCTGTCCACGCGGCACAACCCTGAATTCACCATGATGGAGTTCTACGAGGCTTACCGCGACTACCGCTACCTCATGGACTTCACCGAGGCCCTGATCCGCCAAGTCGCCACCCAGGTGTGCGGCGGCACGCGCGTCGCCTACCAGGGCAGGGAAGTGGAACTGGGCCAGACCTTCGACCGCCTCAGCATCGTCGGCGCCATCCGCAAGTACCATCCCCAGTTCAGCGAGGAGCAGCTGGGCAGCCGCGACTGGCTGATCGCCCAGTTCCAGGAAAGAAAGGCCAAGTACAAGCCGCACGACGGCCTCGGTGGCCTGCAGTTGAGCTTCTTCGAGGAAACCACCGAACACCTGCTGGTGCAGCCGACCTTCATCATCGACTATCCGGCCGAGGTGTCGCCCCTGGCGCGCCGCTCGGACCAGCGCCCGGACATCACCGAACGCTTCGAACTGTTCATCACCGGGCGCGAGATGGCCAACGGCTTCTCCGAGCTGAACGACCCCGAGGACCAGGCCGAGCGCTTCCTCGATCAGGTGCGGCAGAAGGACGCCGGCGACGAGGAGGCCATGCACTACGACGCCGACTACATCCGCGCGCTGGAGTACGGCCTGCCGCCCACCGGCGGCTGCGGCATCGGCATCGACCGCCTGGTCATGCTGCTCACCGACAGCCCCAGCATCCGCGACGTCATCCTCTTCCCGCACCTGCGCCGCGAGGACCAGCCGCGCGAGGGCTGAATCCGCGGCTGGCAATGCGCCGGCCGCTGACTATCATGGCAAGTAGGGAGCCGGGAGGGCCAAGCCATGATGTTCCGCGACCGGGCGCACGCCGCCCATCTGCTTGCCAAGGAGCTGTCCGCCTATCGCGGCAAGAATCCCCTGGTGCTGGCCATCCCGCGCGGCGCCCTGCCCATGGCCAAGATACTCGCCGAAGAGCTGAACGGTGAGCTGGACGTGGTGCTGGTGCGCAAACTGGGCGCGCCCGGCAATCCCGAACTGGCGATCGGCTCGGTGGACGAGACCGGACACGTCTCCATCGCCGACTATGCCCAGGGCTACGGCATCAGCGAGCAATACATCGCCGAGGAGTCGGCCGAACAGCAGCAGGTGCTGCGCCGCCGCCGCGCTGCCTACACGCCGGTCCATCCCCCCGTCGATCCCGCCGGGCGTATCGTCATCGTTGTCGACGATGGCATCGCCACCGGCTCCACCATGATCGCCGCCCTGCACGCGCTGCGCGCCAAGCACCCGGCCAGGCTGGTGGTCGCCAGCGCCGTGTGCGCCCCGGATGCGCTGGCGCGCATCGAAAGGGACGCCGACGACGTCGTGTGCCTGGACGCGCCCGCCAACTTCTACGCCGTGGGGCAGTTCTTCGAGGACTTCGCCCAGGTTTCCGACGAGGAGGTCGTCGCCATCCTGCGCGCGACCGGCAGACCGTCCGCAGCGCCGACCCGGTAGCGCGTCAGGACACCGCCGCGGCGCGCTGCATATGCGCGCGGAACCAGTCGGCCGCGAGGCGCGCAGCCTGCTCCAGCGTGCCCGCCTCCTCGAACAGATGGGTCGCGCCGGGCACGATGGCGAGGCGCTTTTCGATTGTTAACCGGGCGTAGGCCTGGCGGTTGAGCTGCAGCACCTCCGTGTCCAGTTCGCCGACGATCAGCAGCGTGGGCGCGCGCACTTCTCCCAGCACCGGCATCGCGAGGTCGGGCCGGCCGCCGCGCGACACCACCGCGGCGATGGCGGAGCCCAGCTCCGCGGCCGCTCCCAGCGCCGCCGCTGCCCCTGTGCTGGCGCCGAAGTAGCCGAGAGCCAGGCCGGCTGCCTGGGGCTGGCACTGCAGCCAGCGCGTCACCGCCGCGAGCCGCGCGGCGAGCAGGTCGATGTCGAAGCGGGCGCTGTAATCGACATCCTCTTCGGCGGTCAGCAGATCGAACAACAAGGTGCCGACGCCGGCCTCCTGCAGCACGCGCGCCACGTAGTTGTTGCGCGGACTGTGGCGGCTGCTGCCGCTGCCATGCGCGAACACCACGATGCCGCGCGCACCGGGGGGTATCGCCAACGCCCCTTCCAGGCGCAGATCATCGATCGGGATGTGCACGAGTTGTTCGCTGCTGGGAGCCATGGCGATTCCCCCGGGATGAGGCGCCAGCGTCGGCGCGACTGATTACCAGTCTAGGCCAGAATTTCCAGGGTGCGCTGAAGCAGCGCCGCGCGCGCCGCCTCGGGCGCACGCGCCAGCGCCCCCTGCCAGAGCGGGTACAACCCTTCCTCCTCGCGCTGTTCGTGCTTGGAGAGATAGCCGGCGAGTATGGCCAAAAGCGGGCCGACGCTGGCCGCGCTGCAGTCCGCTTCGGCGAACGTCGCCTCGATCAGGCGCGCCTGGGCGAGGATTTCGCCATGCTCCTGCAGCATGTCAGCGCTGGGGCTCTCGCCCCGGGCGTCGGGCGGCATGGGTATGGCGGCGGCGAGGAGGCCGTGCTCCACGCGGAAGTGCTTGTCGAGGCCCACGAGGAAGGCGGCGAGGCTGGCGCGCGCAGCGTCGAGGCGGCCGGCGTCGGTATGGTGTATGGTCTGCGCGTAAAGCCGGTCCAGGCGGCGGTGGTCGCGGCGCAGCGCATCCAGCACGTCGCGCGGCGGCACATCCTCGGTGCGCCGCACCCGCGCCAGCCATGCTCCGGGCTGCGCTGCCACCTCCCAGCGCAGCGCGTCGCGCAGCAGGAGATTGACGCTGCGCAGGGCCAGTTCGGGATCCTCGGCGCAGCGCACCACCGCCGTCTCGCCCGGCGCCAGATCCTTGAGTCTGTCGTGCAGAGCGGCCGCCAAGCGTGCCGCCGCAAGCGCGGTCAAATCAAGATCCATGCCGCCTCCCGCCCGGTTCAGCGCACCATGCGCCGCAGGATCTCGGCCGCCGCGCGCTCGGCCTCGCGCAGGGGCGAGTAGCTCCAGGTTTCCAGTTGCCCGCGAAACGGCCGCGTGTAACCGCCCTGCCGCATGGCGTCGTGGAAACGCGAGAACTTGGCCGAGCCCCCGGGCAAAGCCAGAACCTGCACCGGCTTCCCCGTATAGCAGGCCTCCGACACCATGTTGACCGAATCGGCTGTCACCAGGATATGGTCGGCCAGGGCCAGCAGGCCGAGATAGGGATTGTCGCCCCGGCCGTCCCAGATCCAGGCCCCGGCCGGCGCCAGCCGTGCGCGGAATAGCGCCTCCAGTTCGGCCCCGGTGCGGCGCGAAGGCGTGAGCGCCAGGCTCGCGCCCGCGGCCCGCAACGCCCCCAGTTCGCGGGCCATGGCCTCGGCCACGCCGGCATCGAAGCGGAAGGCCTTGTTAGGCCCGCCCAGCAGCACGGCCACCAGCGGGCGCGGCAGGTGCGCGAACACCGGCGCCCAGCGCGCCCGCGCCTGCTCCAGGCCGGCTGCGCTGACGCGGTTGACCGCGCCCAGGGTCTCGATGACCTGGGATCCCCGGCAGCGGTCGTGGCTGGGCGCGACGATGGCATCGAAATGGCGGAAGGCGACGTGGGGATGCTGGATGCGGATGTTGAACACGCGCCCGCCGCTGGCGCGCTTGATGGCAATGGCGGTGGGAATGTTGAGGCGGCCGGTGCCGATCACCACGTCCGGCCAGGGCGGCGCCAGTACGTCGCTGCCCGGCCCGGCGCTGGCCAGGGGCGCAAACCAGAGCTGCGGCGGCAAATATTTCCAGGGCGCGCGCGGGTACTGGGTTTTTACGGTCACGGCGAGGCCCAAAGCCTCGGCCAGGCCGAGCGACTGATTGTCCATGCCGACGATACCGTTGGACAGCACCCAGCAGGTCCGCGCCGCCGGAACAGGGTCCGGCCGCGGCATCAGCGGCCGACGCCGAACAGGGTCTTGAGCTTGGCGGAAAAGCCGTGGCGGGCTTCTTCGCGCTGCTTGACCGCCTCGTCCACCACCCAGTTCATCTGTATGGTGCGGCGCTTGCCCACGTAGGGCTTGTGGCCGTGCCAGGAATTGTCGCTGCGGCGGAAGATCAGCAGCGTGCCGTAACCCGGCTCCACCTCGGCCACGTAGTCTTCAAGGTCGGTGGCGGAGCGCAGCAGGCGCAGCCGGCCGCCCTCCACTTCCCAGCCTTCATTGAAATACACCAGCACGGTGATGAGCTTGGTCTTGCTGTCGGTATGGATGCTGCCATCGCGCTCGTCGGTCATGCCGCGCACGGTCAGCACCGTGGGCCGGCCGCTCAGGTCCATGCCGAACTTGGCCTCGACGGCGGCACGGAAGCGCGGCCCCTCCATCTCCTGGACCAACTGCTTGAACACCGGACCATAGCTGAGCGTGGCATGGGGAAAGCTGCCGGGCTTGGCGATCGCGGGGAAATCGTGGTTCACCGCGGCGAGCGCTGCGGCCTTGACGAAGCCCGGCACGATCAGGAAATCGAAAGGCTCCCGCACCAAGGGGGTGGCGGCGAATTTGTCGAGATCGAGCAGGTCGGCAGGCGGCGCTGCGTTTCCCGGGGCAGCCGCTTCCCGTGCAGTCGAGGGGACCATGGCAAGCTATCAGTCGTGCACAAGGCGAGTAAGATACCACGTCTTCGCAGCGGCCTGCCCGCAAACGGGCCCCTTGAAATGGTCTCGGCCACCCCCATTTAGGCAAAGTTTCGTTTCGGAGTCTCCCATGTCCCAAGACACCCCTGAACTGGAAGCTCAAGGCGGCGGCGCACCCCCCTCCCCGCAGGCCGAGGCCACCACGGAAACCATGCCCAGCGTGGAAGAAATGCTCAAGCAGGCGGAACTTGCCGCCCAGGAACACCATGATGCCTGGCTGCGCGCGCGCGCCGAATGCGACAACATCCGCAAACGTGCCGAAAGCGACGTGCAGAACGCGCGCAAGTTCGCAGTGGAGAATTTCGCCTCCGAGTTGCTCGCGGTGAAGGACAGCCTGGAGGCAGCCCTGGCTTCCGATACCGCCGACGCCGCCAACCTCAGAAGCGGCGTGGAGCTGACCCTCAAGCAGCTGGTGTCGGTGTTCGGCAAATTCAATGTCACGGAAATGAGCCCCACGGGCGAGAAGTTCGACCCCCACAAGCACCAGGCGATGGGCATGATGGAGGCCGATCAGGAGCCGAACACCGTCGTACAGG
>JAJXXS010000049.1 GCA_021780975.1 Pseudomonadota bacterium | reverse complement strand
GTGGGCATGCGCGGGTCGTCCCAACCGTCCACATGCCCCTGTTCCACGAGGTCGATGAGCTTGCGTTTCGAGAGCACGACATAGGTCAGGTTGAGGCGCGCGAACTCGATCTGCTGTGGCAGCGGCGGCCGGAAAAAGCCTCCCTCGGCGAGGCGTGCCAGAAGCCAGTCATAAAAAGGCCGCTGATCCTCGAACTCCAGCGTGCAGATGGAGTGCGTGATGTTCTCGATGGCGTCTTCGAGGGGGTGGGCGTACGTGTACATGGGGTAAATGCACCACTTGTCGCCGGTGTTGTGATGGGCGGCATGCTTGATGCGATAAATCACCGGGTCGCGCAGATTGATGTTGGGCGAGCCCATGTCGATCTTTGCCCTCAGCACGTGGGCACCGTCGCCGAACTCACCTGCCTTCATGCGGCGGAAAAGATCCAGATTCTCGGCCGCGCTGCGCGTGCGGTAGGGGCTGTCCTTGCCGGCTTCGGTGAGGGTGCCGCGGAATTCCCGTATCTCCTCGGCGCTCAGGGAATCCACATAGGCATGGTTGGCGCCGATCAGGTATTCGGCGCATGCATACATGGTATCGAAGTAGTCGGAGGCGTAATACAGATGGATCCCCCAGTCGAACCCGAGCCATTTGACCGCGCTGACGATGGAGTCCACATACTCCTGTTCCTCTTTTTCCGGATTGGTATCGTCAAAGCGCAGATGGCACACCCCGCCATAGTCTCGCGCAAGACCGAAATTGAGGAATATCGATTTGGCGTGGCCGTAATGGAGGTAGCCATTGGGTTCCGGCGGGAAACGGGTTTCCACGCGGCCGCCCCATTTGGCGTTGGCGATGTCTTCGTCAATGAGATTGCGGATGAAATTGACTGGGGCTGGAAGACTCGACATGACGCAACATCCGGGAGAATTGTGTTTCATTGTACTTGAGCGCGCCAAGAATGAGGGCCGGCCGCTGGCACGAAATGCAATGTGTCGGCAAATGCTCAGTGGCACTCGACGGGGAGATTGCCACCAGATGGCACGACGTTTTGTTCCCATACCCGCTAGCGGAGGAAGCCGGGTGCATGCGGCTCCCTTCAATATCCATGCGAAAGTCTGTATCATTGCGCCTTCGCAGGCGCGTAGCTCAGCTGGTTAGAGCACCACCTTGACATGGTGGGGGTCGTTGGTTCGAGTCCAATCGCGCCTACCAATACCCTAAAAAGCCGTTCCGATTCCGGGGCGGCTTTTTGCTTTCTTGCGCCAGTACTGGCGGGGTTTCCGGCCAAGTGGTCATACCCCGGATTTCCCCGTCCGCCAGCGCACAGAATCCTTTCTTTTCTCCGTTTGTCCTGTGGCTAGGCTTCACGCTCCACCCCTCGCTTCGCCGCTTCGCTTCACGTCTGACGGATCTCACGCTCCATAACCCTTTTCGCGCAGCCGCTGCAACTGGAACAGGCTGTCGCGCTCGTTTTCCTCCACGGCACTGCGTATGACCCTGATGGCCTGCCGATAGCGCGGAATGATGTTGTAGCGCAAGGCGTTGACCCGTTTCTGAGTCTTGCGCTGGGCGTTCAGCAGCCGCCACAGGGCCGTTTCCGACTCGCCCAACTGCGCCAGCAGCACCGCCGTCTGCGCCAGGTGGATGCGCGCCTCGTCGAAGCTGGCGTCGGTCCACATCAGGGCCACGGGCCTGAGCGGCAGCGCCGCGGCGGTGACCGCGGGATATTCGATGCCCACGTTGCTGCGCGGCAGGATGCGCACGGCCAGGCCGGGGTCGAGTCCCAACACGGCATGGCGCAGCATCTGTCCGCCCATGCGCAGCTGCGCCAGGGCGAGCCAGTGATAGGCGGTTTCGAGCTGCGCGCGCGCCTGCCGGCGCAGGCGCCGGTAAGCGCGCAGCCGTTCGTAGATCACGCGGGTGAGCAATTCGCGCTTGCGTTCCAGCATGTCATGGCCCTGCTCCAGAAAGCGTACCTGCCTGTTGAGGGCAAGCAGGGCGCTCTTGGTGGGTGCGGCGCGCAGGTGGCTGGGCATGGCGGCGGGCCTATGGCTCGGCGCCCGGCGCGGAGATTTCCGCCGGGCGGTGGTACTTGGCCAGGTCTTCTTCGCGCAAGCGCGTCAAGGCGGAAGCCGGCAGGACCGACAGCACTTCCCAGGCGATGGCGAGAGTGTCCGCCAAGGTGCGGTTCTCGTCCTCGCCCTGGCGCACGAAGCGCTCTTCGAACGCACGGGTGAATTCGAGATATTGCCGGTCGGCGCCGGACAGTTCGTCGGCGCCGATGATGGCGGCGAGGTTACGTACTTCCAGCGCGCGCGCATAGGCCGCGAACAGCTGGCTGGCGACGCGTGGATGGTCGTCGCGCGTGTAGTCGGCGCCGATGCCGTCCTTCATGAGGCGGGACAGCGATGGCAGCACCGCCACGGGAGGATAGATGCCCTGGCTGTGCAGTTCGCGCGACAGCACGATCTGCCCTTCGGTGATGTAGCCGGTGAGGTCCGGGATCGGGTGGGTGAGATCGTCGGACGGCATGCTGACCACGGGCACCAGGGTCACGGAGCCGCGCTTGTCGCGGATGCGGCCGGCGCGTTCGTAGATTTCCGCGAGGTCCGAATAGAGGTAGCCGGGATAGCCTTTGCGCGTCGGCACATCGCCCTTGGCCATGGCGACTTCGCGCAGCGCCTCGGCGTACAGGGTCATGTCGCTGAGCACTACGAGCACGTGCAGATCCAGGTCGAAGGCCAGGTATTCCGCCACCGTGAGGGCGGTGCGCGGCAGGATGAGGCGCTCGATGGGCGGATCGCTCGCCAGGTTCATGAGCATGACCACGTTGGTGAGCACGCCGCTCTGCTCGAAATCGTCCTGGAAGAAGCGCGCGTCGGTGTGGGGCACGCCCATGGCGGCGAACACCACGGCGAAATTGGATTCTTCGCCGGGCAGGCTGGCCTGGCGCACGATCTGCGCGGCGAGGCGGTTGTGGGGCAGGCCAGCTCCGGAAAAAATCGGCAGCTTCTGGCCGCGCACCAGGGAATTGAGGCCGTCGATGGTCGAGATGCCGGTCTGGATGAATTCGCGCGGGTAGGCGCGCGCCGCCGGGTTGACCGGAGCACCCTGCACGTTGCGCCGCAGAGGCGAGATCAGCGGCGGGCGCCCATCCAGCGGTAAGCCGACGCCGTTGAAGACGCGTCCCAGCAGTTCCGGGGAGAGGGGGACTTCGAAGGGCTGGTCGAGAAAACGCACCCAGGTATGCTCGAGGTCGAGGTCGTCGGTGCCCTCGAAAACCTGGATCAGCACCAAGTCGTCCGAACTGCGGATGACCTGGCCGTTGCGAATCTGGCCGCGATAGTCCTGCAGCCTGACCCGGTCGCCCAGGGCCACGCCGGGCGTGTTCTGCATGAACAGCAGGCCGCCGCGTGCGGCCGAGGCGGTGCGGAACTCCTTTTCCTTCATGGCGCGGGCTGCGGCTCGGCCGGCGGGTTCTGCGCTGCAACGTATTCGCTGCGCAGCGGGTCGAGGGCCGCGCGCAGGGCCTGCGCCGCATCGCGCTGTAGGGCCTGCAGCTGGTCGTTGGCGTATTGGCTCTTGTAGCGCCGGGCTTGCGCCAGCAGCGGCAGCTTGAGCAGGCGCTGCACCGGCACGCCTAGCGCCAGCATGTCGGCGCCGCTGTGGACGATGTCGAGCATGCAGTTCAGCAGGAGGAACTGCTTTTGCGGAGAGCAGTAGCTGTCCACCTCATCCAGGGCGCTTTGCTGCAGCACGCCCTCACGCACCAGTGCGGCGCCCTCCAGGTCCCAGCGCTGCGTGCTGGAGAGCGCTTCCACGCCCACCAGGTTGACGATGCGCGCGAGCTCCTCGGCCTGGCTGAGCAGCGCCAGCGCCTCAGCACGGCGCCCTTCCCAGCGCGCATCCACGTTTTCCGTCCACCATTGCGCGGCGGCGCCGATCTGCCCGGAAAAGCTTTCGCTCCAGTCCACGGCCGGGTAGTGGCGCGCGTCGGCCAGCTCCTTGGACAGAGCCCAGAAGGTCTGTATCGCATCCTTGGTGTGGTTGGTGACCGGCTCGGAAAAATCGCCGCCGGGCGGCGACACCGCGCCGATGAGGCTGATCGAGCCGAACTGCCCCGACAGGGTGCGCACTCGTCCGGCGCGCTCGTAGAAGGCCGAGAGGCGCGAGGCCAGATAGGCGGGATAGCCTTCTTCCGCCGGCATCTGCCCGAGGCGCGCGCTGACCTCGCGCAGCGCTTCCGCCCAGCGGCTGGTGGAATCTGCCACCATCACCACGTCGTAGCCCTGGTCGCGGAAATATTCGGCCATGGTGATGCCGACGTAGATGGAAGCTTCGCGTGCCACCACCGGCATGTTGGAGGTGTTGGCGACCATCAGGGTGCGCTCCATGAGCGGCCGGCCGTTGTGGGGATCGGTGAGCCGCGGCAGTGTCTCCAGCACGTCGACCAGTTCGTTGCCACGCTCCCCGCAGCCCACGTAGATCACGATCTGGGCGTTGCACCAGCGCACGATCTGCTGCTGCAGCATGGTCTTGCCGGCGCCAAAGGGACCCGGCACGGCGGCCTTGCCCCCCTTGAGCAGGGGGAAAAAGGTGTCGAGGATGCGCTGCCCGGTGAGCAGCGGCAGCACGGCGTGGTCGCGTCGCTGGTAGGGGCGCGGGGTGCGTACCGGCCAGCGCTGGTAAAGGCTGAGGCGGCGCATGGCGCCATCGGCCCCCTGGCGCACGTGGGCGATGACCTGCTCCAGGGTGTAGTCGCCTTCCGGCGCCAGGTCGAGCAATTGCCCAGCCACGTCCGGAGGTGCCAGGATCTGATGGCTGATGCTGGGCGTCTCCTGCACCATACCCAGGCGCTCGCCGCCGCGCAGCGTGGCGCCGGGCTGCAGGTCGGCATCGGGAATGAAGTGCCAGGGCTTTTGCCGGTCCAGGATGGGGAGGTCGAGGCCGCGGGCAATGCGGTCGCCGCTGGCGCGCAGCATGCCGGCGAGCGGTCGCTGCACGCCGTCGAACAGGCTTCCCAGCAGGCCCGGCCCCAGTTCCACCGACAGCGGATGGCCCAGTGCGGCCACGGGTTCGCCCGGCCGCAGCCCCTCGGTGCTTTCATAGATCTGCGCGGTGGCCTGGGGGCCGTCGAGTTCGATGATTTCGCCGACGAGGCCGGCATTCCCCACCCTGATCTGCTCGCCGTTGCGCGCACCGGGAAGGTGGACCACGGCGATCGGGCCGTTGATTTCCAGGATGCGTGGGGCGTCAGCCATGCGGGGCGGCATCCTGGTGGGGTGGGGTCGCAAACAGCGCTTCCATGATGACGCGCTGCAGTTCGTCTTCCATGAGCGCCAGGCGCCCTTCGAAGGAATTGTCGACGCGGACCAGGCCGTCGGCGCTCAGCACCACCACGCCGCCCATGCCAGTGAAGGTCTCCTGATCGAGCACGATCTCGGTCTGCGGTGCCGCCTGCTGCGCCAGATCCAGCCAGTCGTGGGCAAAGCGCGGGCGGTCGCGGGCGTTGAGGCGGGCATGCAGCAGCTTGCCGCCGATGGCGCGCGCCGCTTCCTGCAGGTGGCGGCGCAGCAGGGCCGGGTAGTCCGCGCCCTCGGCCACTTCGGCCAGGCGCCGGCGGAGTTGGTCCATCACCGCGCTGACCAGGGTCCAGCGCAGGCGATCGGTATCGGCGCGCAAACGGATGGCTGCGGCCTGTACGCGGCGCCGGTAGAGGCGCTCGCCTTCGGCCTTGGCGGTCAGTATCGCGTGCTCCTCGCGCAGGCGCAGGCGCTCGGTCGCTTCGCGCAGGATGCGCTCGCACGTCGCCTGGGCATTGGCGATGTGCTCTTCGGCGAGGCGCTCGGCCTGCTGGAGGATATTGCGTTCCAGCGCCGCCACCTGGCTGTCGTTCGCCGTCATGCTTCCTTGTCTTCCAGCGCCGAGGGCCCCAGCAGCGCGAGCACCATTTCGTCCACGGCAGGGCGGTAGTCGCTCGGCGCGTTGAGGGCGGGCACCTCGGTAACCACGATGCGTCCGCCTTCGTCGCGCACGCGCTGCAGCCACGCGCCGGCGACACGGGCCAGGCGGTGTTCGAGGAAGATCAGCGCCGGGGCCTGTCTGCGCGTCAGTTCCTTGAGCAGGGCCTCCACGTCGGCGGGCGTGGCATCGGCATGGGTTTCCATGCCGACCAGGCCGAAGCCCTCGCACAGCGCCGCGCTGCCCATGACGATGAGGCGGGTCGGGCGAGCGGGTGTCGGGGCGGCGTCTGCCAAGGATCAAATCCTGCCCAGCAGCAGGATGCTCACCACCAGGCCATAGATGGCGATGCCCTCTGCGAGGCCCATGTAGACCAGGGTGCGGCCGAACATTTCCGGCTTTTCTGCGAGCACTGCCATGGCGGCGGCACCGACCGGCCCGAGCGCGATGCCGGCCCCGATGGCGGCCACCGCCATGGGCAGTCCGGCACCGAGGATGGCCAGGCCGAAGCCCAGCGTCACCGCGCCGCCGGAGGTGCTCGCGGGGGTTTGCGCCAGCGCGTCATGGATGCCGAGAAACAGGGTGCCGGCGAGTGCTGCGGCGAACAGCGCCAGGTGCGCGCCGAGCGCGCTGCGCAGACGCCGCGGCGGGATGTTTTTCGCGGCGCTCCGGTTCAGTTCGAGATACAGACCCAGGGCGATGATGAACACCGTGGATAGTCCCATCAAGCTCGCCAGCCAGTACATAAGCCTCTCCTTGGTTGCCTGTCAGGTTGTGGAATTCGTATCGCCGCGTCAAGCCGCCCTCGGCACGACCGCAGTCGCCAGGGTGAGGGGCCGGAACTCGCGGCCGTCGCCGTTGAAGAAACGCGTCAGGCCCTCATAGTATTCCAGACGCAGTACCTGGATGCCGACGATGCCGCCTTCGAGCACGACGATGAACGCGTTGCCGGCGACCAGCGCGATTCCATGACCCAGGCTGCCCAGGCTGTCGGCCAGGGCAAAGACCGCCAGCGCCAGGACGACGTGGTTCAGGCTGAAGGCCGCCACCCGCATGAAGGATAAGGTATTCGAGAAGTAGCTGCTGATCGTCTCGACGCCCTCGATGAGGGCGACGGCCAGCCGCTCCGGGCCGCGGTCCTGCTGCTGACGCCATTTGTAGAACACCACCACGGCCAGGGCTAGCAGCGCGGCAAGGGCTGGCCCCCGGGCCAGGGTGCCGGTGCGGAGCCAGACGGCGAGAACGGCCACAGCAGCCAGGTAGAAGGCGATGCCGGCGAGCCCGGCGGAATCGCACAGCGCCGAGGCGATGCGCCGCTCCACGAGGCGGTTGTAGACGGCGAGGGCGGCCGTCAGGCTGATGAAGCCGACGCCCCACCACACCGCCAGAACCAGCATTCGCACCGGGTCCGCCATGGGCGACATCCACAGCGGATGGATCCATTCGGCGCCGAAGACGCTGCCATAGGCAAAGCCGAAGATCATCGACGCACCGCCCACGGCCAGCCCCAGGCCGGCGCGGCGGGGAAAGCGCCGCCGCAGCAGCAGCGCGGCCAGGGCGATGACCAGGCCATGGCCGACGTCGCCGAACATGGCGCCGAACATGATGACGAAGCTCAGGGCAAAGGGCAGGGTGGGGTCGACTTCGCCGTAGCGGGGCACGCCATAGTTGCGCAGGAGCGGCATGAAGGGCTGCAGCCAGGCGGGGTGGCGCAAGGCCGAGGGCACCTGCGGGCGTTCCTCGGCGCGGGGGTCGCGCAGGTGGATTGCAGTGCGTCCGGGCAGCGCGGCGGTGAGGCGCTGCTGCAGCGCGGGCGCCTGGCGGCGCGGCACCCAGCCGGTGATGGCGGCCAGGCTGCCATGGCCGTGCAGCGCCTCCTCCGCCAGGCGGGCATAGGGCTGCGCATGCGCCAGGGTCAGTGCCGCCGCAGCCAGGCGCGCCTGATGCGTCCGTAGCGCTTCCTCGCTCTGGCCCACCACGCGGGCGCGTTCCGCGTCGGCGGCGTGCAGCCGGGCCGCAAGGGAACGGCGCGCGGCGTCGGGCAGGGCGAGCAGTTCCGGCGGCAACTCCATGGCCTGCCAGGCTGCCGTATGCAGCAGGTCGCGCACCTGGGCGCGCTGCCCGGACGGCCCGACGACGACCGCGTGGGTGACCTCGGCGGATACGTGGAAGGACTGCATCAGGCAGCCGGCCATGAGCAGGGCATCTGCCAGGCGCACGCGGTTCACGGTGGGCAGGCTGCCGATCTCGATGTCGAGAAAACGGTTGGGGCGGGCGAGCAGGCCCAGATCCAGCTTCAGGTCCGCAAAGCGCTCCAGCAGCGACAGCAGGTGCCGCAGGCGTTTTTGCTCTTCTTCGATGGCGCGGCGCTGTTCCTGATACCTGGAGCATTCCAGCCATACCTCGCCCAGCCAAGCGTCCAGACGTTCGAGCTCGGCCTCCGCGACGGGCTCGGGCTGAGCCGGGGGCGGGGTGGGATGACCGTCGCAAAATGCCAGTATCTTCTGGTAGCGCACCAGGGCGGAGGTGTAGCGTTCGCGATAAGACTTGCCGGGCAGCTGCTCCAGCTGCGCAAGGGTGTCCTCGGCGGTGGGGGCGTCCGGGCAAAAATCGCTCTGGCGTGCGAGTTCCAGCGCCAGTTGCGGCAGGTCCGCGCGCAGGGCGTAGAGGGTGAGATGCTGCATGGGTTCCGGCTTGAACATGCGGCGCTTTCGTCAGGCGGCCTGCTGCTGCAGGTCAGGGCTGGCCTCCAGCCCCATGGCTTCGCGGATCAGGGCCGCGGGCAGGGCTAGGTGCTGGCCGCGCACCACGGCGCGCAGGCGGCGCAGGTCGTGCTCGCGCAGCAGCAGGTAGGCAAAGGTGCGGGCCAAGGGCGCCTGTGGCTGGCGCAGCGTGGCGCGCGCGAGTGCCAGCCCATGCTCGGTCATGGCCTGGCGCGCCTGGCTGACATTGGCCGCGCCAGCCAGGAGGCGCGCATACGGCGCCGGCAGCGCGCGCAGCACGGCGTCTGGTGTGGGCAGCTGCGTCAGGGCGCGCAGGCGCTCGCGGTTGAGCCGGTAGTGGCTGGGGATCAGCAGGTAATACACCTGTGCCGGCGCCAGTGCATAGGTGAAGCGGTAGCGCAGCAACCAGATCAGGTTGATGCGGTCGATCTGGGCCGCCATGAGATCGCCCAGCCGTGGCGCGGCGGGCCCTTCCAGGGCCTGGGCGCTGCGCACCAGGCCGGAGTA
>JAJXXS010000076.1 GCA_021780975.1 Pseudomonadota bacterium | reverse complement strand
CTGCAGGCGGTTCCAGTGCAGCAGATGATAGGGCCGGTAGACGTGCAGGCGCAGGCCGGCAGCGCGCCAGCCCTCGATCTGGGCGCGGCCGAGATGGCGCGAGCCGAAGCCGTCCACCAGCATGTAAACCGCCACGCCGCGGGCCGCCGCGCCAATCAGCGCATCGATGATGCCCAGGCCCTCGGCGTCGGTCTTGAGGATGTAGGTCTCCAGCAGGACTTCACGTTCCGCCAGTTCGATGGCCGAACGCAGCGCCGGAAAGAACTCCGCGCCATTCTGCAGCAGGCGGGCACGATGGCCCGCGACGTACGGCTCCCGGCCCCTGCCCGGCATCAGCGCCGCTGCAGCGTGGCGGTCAAGGCCGCGTGATCGGACAGGCGCCGCCAGTCGCGGCCGGAATGCACCTGTGCCGCCTCCACCTGCAGGTCGCGCACGTAAATGCGGTCCAGATGCAGCAGGGGAATGAGCGCGGGAAAGCTGCGCGCCGGCCGCCCGCGGTGGATCTGGAACACGTCGCGCAACCCCAGGCTGGTATCCAGATAGCGGCAGGCACGCACGCGCCAGTCGTTGAAATCGCCCGCCAGGATGAGCGGCTCTCCGCTCGGCACCTCGGCGAGGATGCGGCTGCGTATCATGTCCAGTTGGCGGCGGCGGCCGCCCTCGGTGAGGCCCAGATGGACGTTGATGGCGTGCAGGGGCCGGCTCCAGCCCGGCACCTCGATGTGGCAGTGCAGCATGCCGCGCGATTCCAGGCTGTGCGCGGAGATATCCTCGTTGTCCCATTGCAGGATGGGAAAGCGCGACAGGATGGCGTTGCCGTGGTGGCCCTCGTCGTACACGGCATTGCGTCCGTAGGCGTAGTCCTGCCATATGCTGTCGGCCAGGAATTCGTGCTGCGGCCGGGCGGGCCAATGCGGGAAGCGCTGGAGATGGGCTTCGTGCTCGCCCAGCACCTCCTGCAAGAACACGATGTCGGCGCCCAGCACCCTGAGCCTTTCCTTGAGTTCGTGGACGATCAGGCGGCGATTGAACTGGGACAGGCCCTTGTGGATGTTGTAGCTGGCGACACGGATGGAACTGAATGTCATGGCATGCATCATAGCAAGGCGCCCGTGCTACTCAAGCAACCTGCGGATGGCAGCGGCGTTGCTGGGGGAAAAGCACTGCGCTGCCGCCTCCGCGGCCGGCAGCCAGCGCTGGGCGAGGTGCTCGCCTGGATTCAACCGCACCGCCAGCGGCGCCGGCAATTGCAGGCCGTAGACGTGCTCGGTATTGTGCGTGGTGCCGGGCGCGTAGCGATGACGATAGCAGGCAAAGATTTCGTAGACATTGCTATAGCCCCAGGGAACCGGCGGATAACGTGCGACGTCCAGTCCGGTTTCCTCGCTCACCTCGCGGCGCGCGGTCGAGTCCAGAGCCTCGCCCGGCTCGCGCGACCCGGTCACCGACTGCCACCAGCCGGGATGGTCGGCGCGCTCCAGCAGCAGCACCTGCCGGTCGGCGGTGTGGATCACCACCAGCACTGATTCCGGGAGTTTGTAAGGCTTCATTTCCGAGTCGCCCTGACCGTAGTACATTTGTGCAATAGGTTCCAAAACTACAAGAGTTTTACCAAGGAAGAGAGACTGCGATGGACAATCAGACGCGCTTCACGCTGACCCCCAAGGGGCGGGAAGAGAAGCTCAAGCCCACCCAGCCGCTGCGCCCGCGCTGCCGCCAATTGCTGTTCGTCCTGGACGGACAGATGAGCCTGGGTCAGTTGCGCGAGCATTTCAAGACCTTCACCGACCTGGAAGAAAATCTCGTGCGCCTGCGCGATATGGGTTTCATCTCTGCGCAAGAGGTGGGCTCCCAACGCCCCGGCGAGCATGACGACCTGGTCGACAAGATCAATGCAGCGCTGGAGCATCCGACCGTAGGCATGGATCGCCTGGAGAACGCCCGCCAGCAGGCCGTCGACATCCTCGTCTCCCTGACGGGCGCCAGTTCCCCCCATGTTTCCAAACTCAGGGCGGCGGTCGGTGAACAGGGCTTGCTGGCGGAAGTGGCGGCCTGCAAGCGCACCCTGTCGGCGGTGGCCAGCACCTCCAAGGCGGAGATCTTCGAGCAGAGCGTGCTCAAGGCCCTCAAGGGCTGATCAGGCCTTTTCCCCCGCCGGCTGGCGCAGGCGGATGTGCAATTCGCGCAGCTGCTTCTCGTCGACGGCGTTGGGCGCGCTGGTCATGAGATCATTGGCGCGCTGCGTCTTGGGGAAGGCGATCACGTCACGGATGGATTCGGCGCCGGCCATCAGCGCGACCAGGCGGTCGAGACCGAAAGCCAGGCCGCCGTGCGGCGGCGCGCCATACTGCAGGGCGTCGAGCAGGAAGCCGAACTTGCCGCGCTGCTCCTCGCTGCCGATGTTGAGCGCCTCGAACACCTTCTCCTGCACCTCCTCGCGGTGGATGCGGATGGAACCGCCGCCCACCTCCCAGCCGTTGAGCACCATGTCGTAGGCGCGCGACAGGCAGGCGCCGGGATTGCTCGCCAGCATGTCCTCGTGGCCGGGCGCCGGCGCGGTGAAGGGATGGTGCAGCGCCACCCAGCGGCCCGCTTCCTTGTCGTACTCGAAGGCGGGAAAGTCCACCACCCACAGCGGTTTCCACTCCTGCGCCGCGTAGCCCTTCTCGTGGCCAATCTTGGCGCGCAGCGCGCCCAGTGCATCGTTGACGACTATGGCCTCGTCGGCGCCGAAGAAAATGAGGTCTCCGCTCTGCGCCCCGGTGCGTTCAAGAATCGCAGCGAGCGCCGCATCATGGATATTCTTGACGATGGGCGATTGCAGGCCATCGCGCCCCTTCTCGCGATCGTTGACCTTGATCCACGCTAGCCCCTTGGCGCCGTAGATCTTGACGAAGTCGGTATAGCCGTCGATCTCGCCGCGGCTCAGATCGCCGCCGCCGGGCACGCGCAGCGCGGCCACGCGGCCGTCGGGATTGTTGGCCGGGCCGGAGAAGACCTTGAAGTCGACGTCCTTCATGGCGTCGGTCAGCTCCGTCAATTCCAGGCTCACGCGCAGGTCCGGCTTGTCAGAGCCGTAGCGCGCCATGGCCTCGTGCCAGGTGATGCGCGGGAAGGGGTCGGGCAACGCGACGTCGAGCACCTTCTTGAAGGTGTCGCGGATCATGCCTTCCACCAGACCCATGACGTCCTCCTCGTCGACGAAGGACATCTCCAGGTCCACCTGGGTGAATTCCGGCTGGCGGTCGGCACGCAGGTCCTCATCGCGGAAGCACTTGGTGATCTGGAAATAGCGGTCGTAGCCCGCCACCATGAGCAACTGCTTGAACAGCTGCGGCGACTGCGGCAGCGCATAGAACATGCCGCTGTGCACGCGCGAGGGCACCAGATAATCGCGTGCGCCCTCGGGCGTGGAACGCGTGAGCATGGGGGTTTCCACTTCCATGAAGCCGTGCGTGTCGAGGTAGTCGCGCATGGTCTTGGCCACCCGGTAGCGCAGCCTCATGTTCTGCTGCATGGGCTCGCGCCGCAGATCGAGGTAGCGGTAGGTCAGCCGCGTGTTCTCGTTGATGTTGTCCTCGTCCATCTGGAAGGGCGGCGTGGCGGCAGCGTTGAGTATCTCGATCTGCCGCGCCAGCACCTCGACCTCGCCGGTCGGCAGGTGGGCGTTGACCGTGCCTTCGGGGCGCGGCCGCACGAGGCCGGTGATGCGCAGCACGTATTCGCTGCGCACTTCCTCGGCACGCTTGAAGCCCTCGCCCATGTCCGGGTCGCAGACGATCTGCACCAGGCCGTCGCGGTCGCGCAGATCGATGAAGATCACGCCGCCGTGGTCACGCCGGCGATGGGCCCAGCCGCAGAAGGTCACCGTCTGGCCGATATGCGCGGCATTGACGCTGCCGCAGGTATGAGTGCGCATCATTGAAAAAGCTTCCTGGAAGGTTTTTGATCGGCCGGCGTCGCCACGCCCATGGAGACGATGTATTTGAGGGCGACATCAATGCTGATGGGCAATTCCCGGGTCTCGCTTTTTTTCACGTAGAAATAAAAGCCGTTCACCGGACTGGGCGTGGTGGGGATGAAGACACCGACATATTCGCCCTCGAGCTTTTCACCAACCTCCGCCGGCACATTGGTCTGAAACGCGAGGCTCCAGGCCTCGGGGTGTGGATAGCGCACCAGCAGCACCTTCTTGAAAGCATGCCCGTCGCTCGACAGCAAGGTATCGGAGACCTGCTTGACGCTCGTGTAGATCGACTTGACGATGGGGATGCGCATGAGCACCGCTTCCCACAGGACCACCAAGCGCTTGCCTATGATGTTGGTGGTGAGCAGCCCGGTGAGGAAGATCACCAGCAGGGTGAGGATGGCCCCCAAACCCGGTATCTGCCGGCCGAGCCAGACCTCAGGCCGCCAGTGCGGCGGCAGGAGCAGCAGGGTCTGGTCCATGGTACCGACGATCAGATCCAGCACCCACAGCGTGATGGCCAAGGGCACCCAGATGAGCAGGCCGGTGATGAAATAACGCTTCAGGTATTGCATGGCATGTCCGCCAAAATAAACGCCGGGCAATGCCCGGCGTTTAACGCGACGCAGCGGGCCTCAACTGCAGGCTGGGCAGCCACCGGCGCCGCAGGCAGGCGCAGGGGCCTCCTCCTTCTTGGGCGCGGCGCCGCCCTTGAAGTCGGTGGCATACCAGCCGCCGCCCTTGAGCTGGAAGCCCGCGGCAGTGACTTGTTTGGCAAAGCCCTCCGCACCGCAGGCTGGGCAAGTGGTGAGGGGGGCATCGGACATTTTCTGCATGACGTCGGCGGTATGGCCGCAGGCGCTGCAACGATACGCGTAAATCGGCATGATGGCGCTCCGCTAAAAACGATAACTGACTGAATTATAAACCTGAAAACGCCTACCAGTGCATAGCGAGGCTGCCGTAGTAGCGCCCCCCGAAAACATACTCGCGGCGGAACTCGGAATACGAGCCGGCCAGGCTTTGCGCCACCACCGCCGCCTCGACGTCATGGCCGGCCCAACGGAAGCGCTTGGCCAGGCGGGCATCCACGCGCGTATAGGAATTCGTCCAGTCGCCATCCGAGAGCCACTTCATGGTGCCATTGAAATACGCCCCCACGCTTGCCGCCCAGCCGTCGTCGAAGCGGTAGCTGGTCAGCAGGCTCCCCGTCGTGCGCGGCGCCGACACGGCCACGTCCGGATCGGCGGCATTGACCTGGGCATCGGGATAGGCGAACACGCGCGCCAGGGTCGCCCAGACATCCATGTTGGCGCGCGGCCGCCAGTGCGCTTCCAGTTCGGCCCCATGGATGTCTATGGTGCCGGTGTTCTGAAAGTGATCGATGCCCAATACCGAAGAACTGGCCGGAACAACGGTCGTCGTGGTCACATAGTCTCGGAAGGTGTCGTAAAACACGCGTGCGTCCATATCCAGGCCAACCTCGGGAAACTGCGCGACATAGCCGATTTCGCGCGACAGCAGTCGCTCCGGTTTGAGCTGGTGGTTGGGGATTACCTGGACCTTATTGCCATTGTTCTGCGTATAGAAAAAATTGTCTTCCTCGTGGAACGTAGGCGTACGGTCGGCCACGGACACGGCGAAACGCAGCGTCTGCCCTGGCGCAAAAGTGTAGTTGGCGGCCACGCGGGGCGAAACGTCAGTGCCGGTGAAATAATGGTGCTCCACCATGCCTTCGCCCTGCAATACCAGATGTTTCACCGGGCACCATTCCAGGTTGAGGTAGCCGCGCGCCAGCACTCCAGAGTAAGTATCCACTGAGGTGAAATAGGCAGGGGACTGGTCACTTTCCTGGCGCACTTCCGCCCCCCACACGGCACGCAGCGTCGAGCTCAGGCGATGGCTCATCTGCGCGTCCAAATTAGCCCTGGTTTGCAATACATAAAGCGGCTCCCCAAAGGGAGGATAAAGCAGGCCCGTATCGAAGCGATCCCGCGAGTAATAGAACTGGACGTACCACTCGTCGCTCTCGCTGAGGATGCGGTGGTATTTCAACTGCAGGTACCCGGAGTCAACATTTTCCGCGGCAAATTCCCCCCGCTTGCCGGATGGATTGAACGTCCAGTTGCCCGCCGTGAGGCCAAATTGCGCCATCACATCGTCGGTATTGTTGACCTGCCAGTCCAGCCGTCCATTGGTGAAATAGGTTTTGGTCTCCTCGCCTGGGTATACGGGCTTGCCGACGTTGTCGTAGCCTACCTCATTGAGGCGCTGGCGCTTCTGCGCCGACACCGTGATGCGGTAAAGCGCGGGCCCCAGGCTGCCGCCCTGGCGCAGGGTGGCGCCCGCCATGCCGTGCGTGCCGTACTGCACCGAGCTGTAGAACCCCGGCGTCTGTCCGGCCGATTTGGTGATGATGTTGATGACGGCAAAAAAGGCGTTGGAGCCGTAGGCTGCGGCGTTGGGCCCGCGCACCACCTCGATGCGGTCTATGTCTCCCACCGACAGGGGCAGATCGTTCCAGTTCACCTCGCCGAAGTTGGAACTGTAGATGGAGCGTCCATCCACCAGCACCTGGTAGCGGCGCGAAAAGGCGTCGGCGAAGCCGTGATAGCCCACCGCCCAGGTATTGAGCCCCGAGTCGGCCACGGAAAAGCCCGGCACCAGGCGCAGGAGATCAGGGATGTCGCGGAAACCGGAGGCCTTGATTTCCGCCTGGGTGATGACGGTGACCGCGGCCGGTGCGTCCGCCACTGGCTGGGACAGACGCGACACCGACAGCACCACGGGCATGTCGGCGAAGAAAGTGGACTCCGTGGCGGGTTGACCGGCAAAGGCCGGAAGCGCGACGATGGCCCCCGCCGCCAGGGACGCTATCAGAGCAGCGCTGGTGCGCATGGTGCGCCGCCCGCGGGGCGGGACAATGTTTTCCGCAACTCACTTCCTCCCGTTTTTTTATTTTTTTGCCTTGCCCACTTCTAAAAAGGGATGTCGTCTTCCATATCGTCGAATGCGCCGCCCGCCGTTTCCGGCGGCTTGCCTTTGCCTGCGGGCTGGCTTGTGCGACCGCCCCCCTTGTCCATGTCGGCAGTGCCACCCGTTCCCCGGCCGCCCAGCATCTTCATCTCGTTGGCGACGATTTCGGTGGTGTAGCGTTCCTGGCCTTCCTTGTCCTGCCATTTGCGCGTCTGGATGCGGCCTTCGATATAGACCGCGCTACCTTTCTTCAGATATTCGCCAGCTATTTCCGCGAGTTTGCCGAACAGCGCCACGCGGTGCCACTCGGTGCGCTCCTGCTTGTCGCCGCCCTTATCCTTCCAGGTGTCGGTGGTCGCGATGCGCAGGTTGGCGATGGCATCGCCACTGGGCATGTAGCGGATTTCCGGATCGGCCCCCAAATTGCCGATGAGCAATACCTTGTTTAGCGACGCCATCATGTTTCTCCCTGTATCAGTTTCATCGCCCCGGCCTCATCCCAGCCGGAGAGCTTGACCTTGAGCATGGCCACGCCCTCCTCCGCCAGCACGATGACCTCTTCCACGCCCATCACCCCGGCAAGCGCCTGCTTGAGGCGATCCGCGTCTCCCCCGGAAAGCTTGCCGAGGTGGAACATGCGGGTCTTCACCGCCGGCGGCGTGCGCATGCCGACCGCCACGGCCAGCCAGATCACCATCAGCGCGGTACAAAAAGCGAACACCTCGGCAAAGCCGTAGTGCTGGGCCAGCAGCCCGCCGATGGCGCCGCCGGTGAACTGGCCGAACGCCTGCGAAGTATTGTACACGCCCATGGCCGTGCCTTTGGCGGACACCGGGGCGAGCTTGGAAATGAGTGAAGGCAGGCTGGCTTCGAGGATGTTGAAGGCCACGAAATAGAGCAGCAGGCTCGCGACCACGGCGACAAAATCGTGGTTGCCGAGGAACATGCCCAGCTGCGCCATCACCATGATGAAGATCGCGCCGACAAAGACGTTCTTCAATTTGCCCTGCTTTTCGCCATAAATGATGGCCGGCACCATGAGAATGAAGGCCACAATCACCACCGGCAGGTACACCCACCAATGGTGCTTGAGGGGCAGGTGTCCGGTACGTTCGAGAATGGCCGGGATGACCACGAACATGCCCATCTGCGCCGCATGCAGGGCGAAGATGCCGAAATCCAGGCGCAGCAGCTGGCCATCGCGCACCACATCGCGCAGCTTGGCCGGGTTGGCCTCGGCATCGCTGTGAAAGCTCGTATGCTGCGGGTCCGGCACGTAGTACTTGATCGCCAGGATGGCGGCGAGGGAAAGGATGCCGGTGAGTGCGAAGATGCCGGGCACACCGATGAAATGAGCGATGAGCGGGCCCGCGACCAGGGAAAGCGCGAACGTCATGCCGATGGTGCCGCCTATCATCGCCATGGCTTTGGTGCGGTGCTCTTCGCGCGTGAGGTCGGCCAGCAGGGCGGTAAGGGCAGCGGCGATGGCGCCGGAGCCCTGCACCATGCGGCCGAAGATGATCCAGTAGATGTTGGTGGCAAAGGCGGCGATAAAGCTCCCGGCGGCAAACAGCAGCAGGCCGAAGACGATGACCTTCTTGCGCCCGATGCGGTCGGAGATCATGCCGTAGGGCAGCTGCAGCAGCGCCTGGGTCAGGCCATAGGTGCCCAGCGCCAGACCTACCAGAAAGTGGTTGTCACCACCGGGAATATGCGCGGCGTAGAGGGCGAACACCGGCAGGATGAGGAACATCCCCAGCATGCGCAGACCGTAGATGCCTGCCAGACCGACGGCGGCGCGTTTTTCTTGCTTATTGAGAGCTTCTGAGTGGTCCATGGGGAAATTTAAGGCTTATGGAAACAGCTTGAAGGATTATATCCAAGCGCGAAGGTTCCAGGCAGGCGCGCGCGGCGGTCAAATCCCTTATAGTTTTGGGTTCGCTTGTCATCACCGGTAGTCATGGACAGCATCCGCATTCGGGGCGCCCGCACCCACAATCTCAAGAACATCAACCTGGACATCCCCAGGAACCAGCTCGTCGTCATCACCGGCCTGTCGGGCTCGGGCAAGTCGTCGCTGGCGTTCGACACCCTCTACGCCGAAGGCCAGCGCCGCTATGTGGAGTCCCTGTCGGCCTACGCGCGCCAATTCCTGCAGCTGATGGAAAAACCCGATGTCGACCTGATCGAAGGGCTGTCGCCGGCGATCTCGATCGAGCAGAAGGCCACCTCGCACAACCCGCGCTCCACCGTCGGCACGGTGAC
>JAJXXS010000150.1 GCA_021780975.1 Pseudomonadota bacterium | reverse complement strand
CCGGAAGGCCTGGCCGCCTGGGTGGCCGCGCGCCTCACACGCCGACCGCTTGTGATTTACGCGCACGGTGAAGAACTGACCAGCTGGGGGCGTGGCAGCAAATACCGCTTCATGTTGTTCCTGCTCAGGCGCGCGGACGTCGTTGTCGCCAACAGCGAGTTCACGCGCGACGTTCTGATCGCCATGGGGGTCGATGAGCAGCGTATCCGGTTGATTTACCCTGGCGTCGATGTGAGCCGCTTCCGGCCGGGTCTGCCTGCCGCGGATCTGCGTGCCAGCCTCGGTCTGGGCGCGCAGTCCTTTCTACTCCTCTCTGTCGGCAGATTGCAGCGGCGCAAAGGCTTCGATCAGGTGATCCGCGCGCTGCCTGGTCTGGTCGGGGAGGGTTTCGATGTGTATTACGCCATCATAGGCATAGGCGAGGACGAGGCCTATTTGAGAGGGTTGGTTAGCGAACTGGGCCTGCTCGGACGCGTACACATGCTGGGTCACGTGCCGGAGACTGATCTGCCGCGTTGGTATAACGCCTGCGATGTCTTTGTCATGCCGAACAGGGACATCGGTGGCGATACCGAGGGTTTTGGCATGGTGTACATCGAGGCGGCCGCATGCGGCAAGCCTGCGGTCGCAGGACGCACTGGCGGAACCGGCTCAGCAGTGCTGGATGCCGTTACCGGGCTGCGCGTGGATGGCGAAAGGGTGGATGCCATCGCCGATGCGATCGGGCGCCTGCTGCAAGACGCCAGTTTGCGCACCAGACTTGGCGCCGCTGGACTTGAACGGGTGAGAGCGGAGCTTGCGTGGGGACGGGTAGCGGAGAAGACCTCTGCACTAAATATCAGCAAGGCGAATTAATTAACTAGATGGGCCGAGTAGGTCAGAGAACCCGAAGCGCGCAGCGATGTCGGTCAAATTGAAATTTAAATCCATCTCTTCCGATTTGTTCGATCCTCGGATGTAATTTTTCTTATTGGTTATGCTGAAGTGGCCTTCATCGATAAAGGACTCGCGAATGGATTTGACGCGACCGCTCTGATGCCGCTTCCAGTACATGATTCCACTGCCATGATCGTTGTAGTAACGCTTCCGTCGGGATTGTTCTGTCGTATCCGCAGGTTTGTTGATATGGCTTGCCCATTGGCGCCACCAACCACAACCGGTATTGAAGTTGTCCAAACTTGCACCTCGCGTGACGCAACCAAGAACCTCCCAGTATCTGTGTTTTCGTAATTTCAGTAAGTTGCGGAACCCGCCATAGGAATAAACGGCAGCCATTTCGTTCTGGTTCAGCGATTCAAATAGTTTTCCAGCAGCTTGCATTTTGGGACGGGTTAAAAGCAGATCTGCATGCCAGAACGCCAGCTTGTCCGCCCAAAGAAAGGCCAATTCGATCGGCACATGAGGGAAGAGAAGAGGAAATTCCAGTTGCTGATTGAAGTCAATTGCCATGGCTCCTGGAGCCAGGCGTGATGGCGAGTGCCCGCAATTGGGATCCCAGCCAACAATTGGTGTCCAGCCGATCTCCAGAATCAATTTCTGCTGCACCAGGCACCAGTTGTCGTTCATATTCCAACAGAGCCAAGGTTTGGCAACGCCAGAAATTTCCTTGCGCCAGCTTTCCGCGGCCCGTTCTAGAGCTTCCCATGGAAGCTTGAGAGCATTCCAGTTTCCGGTGCCGCCTCCCCCTTCAGTTCTGCACAGATCCCAGCCTGCGGTGCTTTCTGTCGTCATGTCTGTTTACTTGCGGCGTATTTTGGCTGTTAGTGGCTTGAGCATCTGCGTGGCATGCCTAAGTGCCGGAATTTTGTCCTCGGGCATTATTTGCTTGTCGCGCTCGATGCTTCGACCGAGCTTTTCATGTGGTCAGAAAACTATTTCCGTTTTTTTCAATCATATTCGCTTAATATTCCACGGAATATTCTCTGTCGTGATCTTTGGGAGTCTGCCATGAAAATCCGATCGGCGGTTTTTTTTCGGGTGTTGGCTGTGGGCCTTCTTACGGCCCAAGCGTTGCCATCATGGGCAACGATATACAAAGCCCCCCTGGATGATGTGATGTTGCTGCCGCAATACTGTTGGAGTCAATATGACGCACAGTTCCAGGGCCCCCAGTACGGCATCAGTAGGCCACTATGCGGCGCTGGTATGAACCACTACTGCGGGGGACTGCTGAAGATTCAGAAAGCGGAAAGGGAGATTTCGCGAGGACAAAGGATACGCTGGCTGAATTCAGCGCTGACAGACATCCATTACACCCTCAGGTGGATGCAGAATTATCCAAATTGCCCGATCAGAAATGATGTGCTGCAAATGCAGAATCGCGTACTTATGGATCTCGGCATGCCGCCTGCACTCAACGAGACACCCGCGCCGGCACCGACGCCGCAGATTGCGCCGGATACTCCCGATACTCCAGAGGCAGGAACGGCGCCAGGCAATGAAGCCGCGCCCGGCGGCAATAATGCTCAGGGTTCAGCGCAGGGAGCGTCGGGTTCGGGTAGTCAGCTTTACCCGGCACCCAAGATCCCCCCCAGGGATGATTCCAAAATCGGCATGCCGGGAGATCCTTACTGCCGCTTCTGTCCCGACTGATTTTTGTCTACGCGGGTGAGCCGGCGGCCTCGGCGTTGGGGGAGCAGGCTTTTCTTATCGGCACGCCATCGGCATCGAGCCAAGCCTGCAGGCGCCCCCAAAGATGGGCGACAACATCGGGATTCTCCGCAGCGAGGTCGTGCGTGCATGCCGGATCTCTTTCGAGGTCGAACAGCAGCAGGCGGCAACCCGATTGCATGGGCTGATATACCAGTTTCCAGGGCCCTGCCCTGAGCATGCGGTCTTTGGCGGCAAGGATTGCTCGGCGATACTCTTCCTTGAGAGCCAGAGTCCCGCTGGCATGGTCGGGAACCTCCATGAGTTCCAGCAAGTCCGGGTAGCGCAGGTGGTCAGGGGATTGTCCGGGCATGGCGGTCAGCCACAGCCCGGTTTCATTGTAGGCGGGCAAAGCCATGTCCAGCCCAGGGGTGGGGGTGGTGAGCAGCGGGACGAGAGACCTTCCATCCGGGCTTGTGGGTGGGGGCGCCCCCGCCAGTTCCGCCAGAGTAGGCGCGAGGTCGATGCTGCGCACCACTTGATCGACACGCCCACCACCCGGCCGGCGGGGGTCGTGCAGGATGAAAGGGATGCGCGGGCTGGCCTCCCCCACGGCGGAGTTGCCTTGCCCCCACGTGTCATGCTCAAAAAATTCCATGCCATGGTCGGAATAGATCGCCAGGATGGTGTTTTGCGCGAGCCCTGACTGCGCCAGTTGATCCAACATGAGGCCGACTTCGTAGTCGAATTGCGCGACGCAGCCATCGTATAGATGCAGGATCTGCTCCAGGTCGAACTCCTCACGCGGCTCCCCCTGCCGCCGCAGCACATCCATGGGGTCGGTGAGCCGAGCCATGGCGAATTTCGACTCGCCCGCATAGGCCGGGTCCGCGTAACGCGTATACCAGGGCCATTCCGAGGCAAAAGGCGGGTGGGTGGTGGAATAGAACACGTTCAGCAGAAAAGGCCGGCCGTTTTCTCCCAGGCGCGCAGCCAGACGGCGCGCGCGTGGCCCAAGCTGGTCGGTGAGCGGCACGCCGCCCTGGTAATAGATTTCCGGCAGAAACAGGCGCCCCGCGCGGTTGTGCAGGAAAAGCGACAGGAACAGGCGCAAATCCTTGGGGCCTTGGCGTATCAGGTATTTCAGGTTCCACTGATCTTCCGGTACGTCCAGCAGATCGAAACCGAGATCCAGTTTCCCGAGATCGGCTCCGCACCAATCCGAGATGGCCGCGCTGCGATAGCCCAGGGAGCCAAGCCAGCGTGGCAGGGAATTGAAGGAGGCGCGCGTCTCCTCGTCGCTGACGAAGTTGTCGCGGATGCCGTGCGAGGTGGGCCACTGTCCGGTAAGGATGGAGACCAGGCTCGGCGCAGTGCGTGCGCAAGGCACGTAGCATTGGCTGAACCAAGTGCCCTGCCGCGCCAGTTCGTCGAGATGAGGAGTGAGCCCGCGCCCGAGAATATCGGCGCGCAGCGTATCCGAGCCGAGCATGATGATGTTGGGATATTGCGACGATGGCGATCGCACCGGCTTTCCGGGGCCTTCCGGGCAGTTCTCCGTCCAGCGGATCAGGCAGACGTAGAAAAGCCCGCCAGACCATAATGCGACCAGGCCGCCCGGGTCATTGTCGAGGGCGAGGCGGTGTGTGGCCAGGCCGGCCAGGAACAGAAGGGCCGCCAACCCGCCAACGCGCACGGTCTGCAGGCGTGCGGGCGTGAGCAAACGCCAGATTGGATAGAGTCGGCTTGGACGGTAATGGGTGGAGGCAATCACCAGCCCTGGATTGCCCACTAGCTTGACGACGAGGCGCCAGGCGGTGGCAAGGCCGATAGCGGTGAGCGCTGCCGCAAACGCCACGTTGCTTGACCAGGATTCGCCCAGCACCACATTCAGTTGCCCGTAAATTGCCGCACCGGCGGCGCCGGACAAAAGTGCCACTGCAAAGGCGAACAGGCTCAGGCGCAGGAATGCGTAGGCGGTATATGCACGGTAGCGCGAGAGAATTTCCTGCCTCAGGCGCGGCCCCGTGCGGCTGAAATGAAGGAGGGAGCGAGCCGCCAGGATGGCGCTGGTCAGTGCCGCTGCGGCCAGGACGGGAAGGGCAGTGGTGGCCACGGGAAGATCGAGGAAGGCCAGCAGGCCAAATACCACTGCCATGAAGCCCTGCGCCTGCAGCCCGTGGGAGACGCTGTCCCCGATGAAAATGCGGCTGCCGCGTCCATGTGGGCGGCGATCCATGATGCCGGCGATGGACCCGATCAACTCGCCGAAGCTTGCGGCCAGCCGTACCGCGTAGAAAAAACGCCGGTTGGAATCCAGGGAGAGGGCACTGCGCAGGCCATGGCCAACAATCTTGCGCAGCATGTAAGGGCGTGGTCCGCCGCCGCCCTTGATGAGAAAGTTGGAGCGGGACCGAGAAAAACTCTTCTTGAGCAGGTAAACCTTGCCCATTCGCTGTGCGTCGATGGCGTGCAGCTGCCGCGCGGCGGGCAGATAGCGGATATGAAAGCCGGCCGCCACCGCGCGACTGAGAAAATCGTGGTCTTCACCGCCGGACAGGTCGTGGCCACGCGGCCCAAGATCGGTGGCAAAGCCCCCGATACCATCGAACACCCGGCGTCTTACCGTGATGTTGCCCCCGCTGGGTAAGCGATGGTCATGCGGCAGCCGGAAACTCTCCGCGCCCAGGTCATATTCCGGAAACGGGCGTATGGGAATCGCCCAGGGCTCTGCGGCGTGAACCCAAGACGGTTCTGAACCATTCCAGGCCGGCCAGAGACGGCCGCAAAAGATGTCGTCCTCGGGATGGCTGGTGAGCGCATCGAGGATGGCCTCAAGAAATCCTGCTTCGGTCGACTGGTCATCATCGATGAAGCAAAGCGCTTCGTTCTTGTATTCGCGCAGGGCGGTATTGAGCGCATGGGATTTGCCCGGAACAGGCTCTTCCACCCAGGCCAGATTCAAGGGGCTGCCCGCGTGACGGGCACGGAAATCGGCCAGGATGGCGAGGGTTTCGTCGGTGCAGGCATTGACCACCACACGGATATCCACGGCCTCCGTGCCGGCGTAACCGGCGTACAGGGATTCCAGCGTGGCGCTCAGGGATGCTGCGCGGTTATAGGTGCATATGACCACCCCCAGGCGCGTCACAGGAGGTCCCGTATCAAAATCAGACTTCCCGCGCAATCCGGCTCACGACAGGCCCCGCCCGTGGGCGCGCAGGACGGCGAGCCATTCGTGAATGTAGGGGCCCTCGGTACGCATGTCCCATCGATAGCCTGTGCGGCGAAACGGGTAGATGCCATGTTCCACCGCCCAGATAAGGTCATCCAGGTAGCGGATGAAATTGTCGTCGTGCTTCCAGGGGTGGATGGCCCAGTGCGTATAGCCGTTCATCGACCACCGCTCAAGCCCCCGTTCCCGGAAGGTGTGCGTCAGCGTGTTTTCGAGCGGCTCGCCGGATTTGTGCTGCAGCAGCGGCAAAGCCTGCTCGAAGCGCCCCCGGTGCATGAGGAAATAGCGCGTCGAGACGCTGTCGGCGGTATGCCAGGGGCTGCGCGGTCTGCGCTCGAAAGAGCGTTTGAGAACACGCTCGGCCCAGTTGCGGGCCTGCGGGGGGCCTCCATGGGGTGTGGCCATGATTACCGCGCTTTCGCGCTCGAACAATTCCAGAGCATCGTATATCCAGGAGCGCTGACTTGCGCTGTAGAACAGCATGTCCGAGTCGGCGTGGAAGATCACGTCGCCACTGCAGCGGTCGATGGCCCACAGGTACTGGTAGATGGGGGCCCCGGAAAAATCCTTGAGATCGATGGTCGCGTGTCCGAAATATCTTTTCAGGATGCGCTGCTGTTCTGCTTCGTTCCAGGGGACGACATCAACGCGGTCGATGATGCGGTCGCCCAGCAGGCGATCAAGTATGCCCTCCATCTGTGCCCGGTCGCCCTGGCGCCGCTCGGCATACTTGCCTTCCTGCCGGCCCGGGTCGTAGGCCAGCAGGCGTTCCCGGAATGGGAAATTGAGGGAGCCCAACATATGCCGCAGCGTCTTGTCCAGGAAGGGTACGTCCGCATTGCATACGTTTACCGTAAAGCTGACGGCGGGTGTGGAGGAATCAGGCATGACGTTTCCAGCGGTACCAGCGCGTGGCTAGGGAGTTGTGCCAGCGCCATGCGGCCCGAAGCGGCAAAGGGTGCCGGTCGGCCGGGGTGGTCAGCGGGTAACGGAAGCGTTCCAGGGTCGGGCCAACGGCGCCTTCGAAGATCCGTATCTGTGCCGGCTTCATCCCCGTGCGCCATTTCTCGGCATTTCCGGCCTGGATAGGCTGCTGCAGCAGCGGAGTTTTTCCCGCCATGCTGGATTTTCTGAAGTCGACCACGTTTTCACTGAAAGTGATGCCCAGATACGCGCAAATTCTTTCCAGGGTTTCATGGGGGGTCCGGACCAAATCTTCGTAGCGAATCTCCAGATATTGGGACACGGGTAGCTGCCGTCCCGTCTCGTGGCCGACCTCGACATAGTGTTCCCAATACTTGGCCGCAAAGTAGGTGTTGTAGACGCCAAAGTCGTGCTGGCGGGCAAACAGCGAGAGCGCGACATCGCGTCCATCGCGGACCACGTGAATGATCTGCGCATCAGGCCACCACTGCAGCAGCTTGGGCAGATGCAGGACATAGTAGGGCGTCTTGTCGCCCCATCGCTGCTTACCTTCTCCCGCCGCATTCTGCTCGAATAGCGCGGTCAATACGTCGCGCACATTCGTGTGACCCTGTTCGAAAAATATCCTGCCTAGTGTGTCCTCGTTGAACTCGATGCCATGCAGGTCGGTTTCTATGAATTCCGCATTCCGGCGCCGCATGTCGGCAAGGAGGGCGCCCAGTGCCTGCGGGCTGGCAAGGCTCTCGTAATGAGCGGCGTCACGGTAATAAGGAATGATGAAATGCGATTCTCCTGTGGGGAGCGACAGGCTAGGATGGGAGCGCAGCATGTACTGCAGCAGGGTGGTGCCGGAGCGGGGGGCCCCGACGATGAATACCGGCCCGCTCGATGATTTCGTATTCATGCCGAGTCTCGCATCCAGCCCACTAGATAACCGGTGAAGTAGGCGGCGTTCATTTCCAAGCGCAGCGAATGGTCGGCGCCTTCACCCAGGCGCTTTGCGAGGGCGCGCGTGTAAGCGCGCATCACCTGCGGAATGAGATATTTGGGTGGTAAGCGCGAGGCGCTGCCCCGAGTACGGGCGCCTTCAATGCGCCCCTGGCGGAAATGCAGATCGAGGAAGTAGCTGCGTCGGAGTTTTTTCACTTCGATTCTGTGATGGATCACCGCATCGCGCACCCAGCGAATTTTGCAACGGGCATCAAGCAGACGGCGGTAAAACTCGGTATCTTCGCCGCCATTATTGGTCTTGCCCTTGCGCCCCAAGGCCGTGTCGAAACCACCGACTGATGCGGTGAGTTCGCGCCGGATGGCAAAATTTCCACCGTAAAAAGGTTTGGAAGGCTCAGTAAGCCATTCGTCAGGCCCATGATCGAGTTTGCCCAGGAAACCCAGCAATTCATCGGCGAGCCATGCCGGCCTTTTGCCCTCGAACAATACTTCAATGCGTCCGCCGCTTGCGTCAGGCGAAAACGCCAGGAGCGCGGCTTCGTGAGCGGCAAGCCAGGTTGGATTGGGCGTTTCGTCATCGTCAAAGAATAATATGTATTCGCCGCGCGCTTCGTCGACGGCGCGGTTTCTGGCATTGGACAAACCAAGCTTGTTTTCCCTGATCACCCGTACTGTTACGTCACGGGGGTGCCAAGCTGAGTCAGCTAAGAGCTGTGGGCTATGGTCGGTACAACCGTTGTCTATGACGAGTAACTCCCATGTCCGCGTCGGCATGACGAGATTCTTTAGATCGCTTAATGTGCGCGCCAGCCGGTCGCCATGGTTGTGCGTACATAGCGCGACGGAAAGAAATGGGTCAGACATGACGCAATCCCAAGCGACCCCCTATCCGGTCGGAGTAATAGCGCAGGCTTTGGCGCCAGGAGCCGTCATTGCTTCCGAAATGTATCTTGCGCTTGAGCATCGCCGGCGTGTCAGTGCCGAACACGTCGAGTCGCCGAATGCGGAAGCGGTCGATGTCGCGACGATTGAATCCGGGCTGTACCGAGAACGCGGCGTGGTAGCCGGCTTTTTTGGAGGTCGCCATAACGCGCTCGTCGTAATGGCCGAACGGGTAGGCCAGGTAGTCGATTGGTTTGCCGAGCATGTCTTCCAGTTCGGCCTTGGAGCCGGACAGCTCGTCTTCGAGCTGCGTGTCATCCAGGGCCGGGAGGTCGGCATGGTGGCGTGTGTGCGACTGGAAATCAAAACCATGCGCGCTCATTTCGCGGATGTGATGGCGGTCGAGCAGCGGGTAGGTGGCGCCTGAAGGGTTGTTGGCGCGGCACCATTCGTCGCGTTTGCCCATGAGAGCCGAAACCAGGAACACGGTCGCCTGGAAACCCATGGATTCCAGCACTGGCATGGCATGCTCGTGCAATCCCAAAAAACCGTCGTCGAAGGTGAGCAGGAAAGCATCCTGCGGCAGCTCGGACTTGCCGTCCAGCCACGCGCGGAAATCAGTCAGCGATACCGCGCGCCGGCCCGCGCGCGCCAACGCTTGCATGTGGGC
>JAJXXS010000171.1 GCA_021780975.1 Pseudomonadota bacterium | reverse complement strand
CGGCGGCGGCAAGGGCGTGGTCGAGCGCGTGCGCCAGGTCGTCGTAGCCGAGCACATGGCCCAGCGCCGGGACGTTTTCCTCTGCGGCGCTCAAACGGGCTTGGCCGAAGCCGCCCTTCTGCGATATGTCGATGTCCGTGATGGCGGTGGCGCCGGCCAGCTGCTGCCACACCCCCAGCCGCTCCAGGATCAGGCGGCTGCCGTGAGACAGCGCCAGGGTGCGGCGGTCGCTCACGCGCCGGTCGGCGGTGCGCGCTTCCAGCAGCAGCGGCGACAAGCCGCCCTGGGCGAGCGCCAGGGCGCAGACCGCTCCCACCGGGCCGGCGCCGACGATAAGGATGTCGGCGTGCTCAGCCACGCATCCAGGCCTCGATGTCGACCACGGTCTTGGGCGGCGAAGTGAGCACGTGCTGACCGCCCGCGGTCACGGCCACGTCGTCCTCGATGCGGATGCCGATGTTCCAGTAGGGCTGCGGCAGGCTCTCGGACGGGCGCAGGTACAGTCCCGGCTCCACGGTCAGCACCATGCCCGGCACCAGTTCGCGCCAGGCCCCGGCGCGCTTGTATTCGCCGGCGTCGTGCACGTCCAGGCCCAGCCAGTGGCCGGTGCGGTGCATGTAATAGGGCTTGTAGGCTTCCTGCTCCAGCAGGCCGGACAGCTCGCCCTGCAGGATGCCCAGATCCTTGAGGCCCTGGGTCAGCACCGCGAGCGCCGCCTCGTGCGGCGCGTTCCACAAGGCCCCGGGCTGGACCGCGGCGATGGCCCGGGCCTGCGCTTCGAGGACGATTTCGTAGACGGCCTTCTGCGGGCCGCTGAAGCGGCCGTTGACCGGGAAAGTGCGGGTGATGTCCGAGGCGTAGCCGTCCAGCTCGCCGCCGGCGTCGATGAGCAGCAGGTCGCCGTCCTTGAGTGGAGCGTTGTTCTCCACGTAGTGCAGCACGCAGGCATGCGCCCCGCCGGCGACGATGGAGGTGTAGGCGGGCTGGCGCGCGCCCGCGGAGACGAAGGCGTGCAGCAGTTCCGCCTCGATTTCATATTCGTAGCGGCCCGGGTGCGCGGCGCGCATGGCGCGGCGGTGGGCGTCGCTGGAGATGTCGGCGGCGCGCTGCATCACCGCCAGTTCGTGCGCGTCCTTGATGAGGCGCAAGTCATCCAGCCAGAGACGCACGTCGACGATCTCCTGCGGCGCCGCCACGCCGCTGCGCGCCTTGGCGCGCACGGCGTTGAGCCAGCCCAGCACGCGCGCGTCCCAGGCGGCGTCGTGGCCGACCGCATAAGCCAGACGCGGCTGGTCGGCCAAGAGTTCGGGCAGCCTGGCGTCGAGTTCGGCGATGGGATAGGCCGCGTCGAAGCCGAATTTCTCCTGGGCGCCCTGCGGCCCATGGCGGTAGCCATCCCAGACTTCGCGCTCGGGGTCGCGCGCGCGGCAGAACAGCAGGCCTTTGGGCGCCACGCCGCCCACCAGCACCAGCACGGCTTCCGGCTCGACGAAGCCGGTGAGGTAATAGAAATAGCTGTCGTAGCGGTAGGGGTAGTGGCTGTCGCGGTTGCGCACGGCCTCCGGCGCTGTGGCGAGCACGGCCACGCCGGCGCCGAGATGGTCGGCCAGGCGCAGCCGGCGTTGGGCGTACATGTCATTCATGGTTGTTCCTCGGCCAGGGCATCGAGCAGGGCGGCCCACAGATTTTCCCGCTCCGCGAGGCCGCCAAGCAAGTCGCGGTGGAAGGCGATGAGCGCCGCTTCGAAGGCCGCCCGGTCGGCGCCGCCGTCGATGGCCTGGGCGCTTTGCTCGGCCAGCAGCAGGGCATCCTTGAGGTTGAGCGCGGAAGCAAGCGCGTTCTTCAACTGTTCGCGCGGGCGCGGGATCCAGGCGCGGTCGGCGCACAGCGAGGCCAGGCGCTCGCCCAACTCCAGCCATCTCTTGCGCAGCTTGCCCGCGGCGCCCAGGCGGGAGGATTTCAGTTCGCCCAGGACCGCCAGTTCCATCAGCCGCAGCCATTGCGCCCGCAAGCCCAACGCCCAGGCGCCAGCAACTTCGACGGCCTGCGCGATGTCGGCGGAGGTTTTGGCCAGACGCCCCCGCAGCAGGGCATCGAGCTCGCGCAGGCGCTCGGGCGTGCCCACGTCCACCCACAGGCCGCGGTAATGCTCGCCGCTCACGCACCCCTCGGCCATGGCGCTTTTCAGCAACGGCGCGAGCGGCGCCTTGACGCCGGCGCGCGTGCCGGCGAACAACGCGCGGTGGTAGACGCCCAGCCCGGCGAAGGTGAACCGCGGCGCGCCGTCTGCCGTCACCTGATCCTGCTGCAACGCGAAATCGCCCTGCGGGTGGTGCGCGGGGTTGTCCACCAGCACCAGATGCGCGCGCCGCTGCGATGGCCAGGCCTGCGCCTGCCGCCTCAGTGCCGCGTAGTCGTAGTCGCTGTAGACGTCGCCGTTCACCACCGGAAAGACTTCCGCATCCAGCAGCGGCAGCGCGGTGGCGATGCCGCCGGCGGTTTCCAGCGCCTCGCCCTCGCGCGAGTAGGCGATCTGCACGCCGTAGCGGCTGCCGTCGCCGAGGTGGCTTTCGAGTTGCGCGCCGAGGTGGGCATGGTTGATGACCAGGCGATCGTAGCCGGCGGCGGCGAGCTTTTCGATGTGCCAGACGATGAGCGGCTTGCCGCCCGCCAGCAACAGCGGCTTGGGGGTGTGGTCGGTGAGCGGGCGCATGCGCTCGCCGCGGCCCGCCGCCAGGATCATGGCGCTCGCCATCTCAGAGCCCATGAAGAAATCGTAGCGAGCGGCCCGAGCGCAAGGCGGACGGAGCGCAGCGACGAGACATATCAGTTAGATAGGCGAGGAGTGAGCACCGGCCAACGCAGCTATCGGGTCGCGCAGCAGACTTATTCATAGGCTCTCAGAAGCTGTAGCCCACCTGCGGGGCGTGGCCTTCCAGCTCGTTGAGCAGGCCCAGCAGCGGGCGCAGCTCGTTGTAGCGCTCGCAGGTTTTCTTCACGTAATCCAGCACCAAGGGAATGTCCTTCAGGTACCCCTCCTTGCCGTCGCGATGCCACAGGCGCGCGAAGATGCCGAGCACCTTGAGGTGGCGCTGCACGCCCATCCACTCGAAGTCGCGATAGAAGGCGTAGAAATCATGGTCCACCGGCAGGCGGTGCTTCTTCGCCCGCTCCCAGTAGCGGATCACCCAGTCCAGCACCTGCTCCTCGTCCCAGCGGATGTAGGCGTCCTTGTAGAGCGAGGCGAGGTCGTAGGTGATGGGACCGTACACGGCGTCCTGGAAATCCAGCACGCCGGGGTTGGGCTCGCTCACCATGAGGTTGCGGCTGTGGTAGTCGCGGTGCACCCACACGCGCGGCTGCGCCAGGTTGTTGGCCAACAGGGTTTCGAAGATCTGCGTCAGACGCGCGCGCTGGTCGGCATCGAGGGCGCGGCCGAGATGGCGCGCCACATACCACTCGGGAAACAGCTCCATCTCGCGCAGGAGCAGCGCGCGGTCGTACTCGGGCAGCGCGCCGGCACGGCTGGCGAGCTGGATCTTGAGCAGGGCCTCGTTGGCGGCCAGGTAAAGCTCGAGCGCGCTGGCTTCATTGAGCGCCGCAAGATAAGTGGTGCTGCCGAGATCGGACAGCAGCAGAAAACCTTGGTCGAGATTCTGCGCCAGCACCTCGGGCACGTGGGCGCCGGCGGCACGGAAGAGCCCGGCGACGTGGAGAAAGGGGCGGCAGTCCTCGTGGCTCGGCGGCGCGTCCATCACGATATAATGGCGGCCGTTCACCGTGGCGCGGAAATAGCGCCGGAAGCTGGCGTCGCTGGAAGCGGGGGCCAAATCGAAGGCGTCGACGGCCAGGATGGCGGCCACCCAGGCGCGCAGTTGATCCACTCTTTCCAACGGGCTCGTCTCGACAAGAAAACCATAGGATTCTACAACGCTTGCTGCGCCGTCCCGGTCTTTCCCTGCTGGCTTTGAGCCTTCTGTCCGCCCTGGCGCGGGCCGATGGTCCGCCCCTGTCCCTGCGCCTGGACACCAGCTTCCGCGGGTCGCGCCTCGGCAACGAGGGCGGCAGCGTGTACCTGCGCGCGGACCGCCTGGAATCGCGCGAGAAGGAGGTGATCGAGGCCTACGGTCATGTCGAGGCGCGCCATGCCGGACAGAATTTCTTTGCCGACTACGCGCGCTACAACCGCGCGCTGAATCAACTGGTGGCCCAGGGCGGCGTGCGCCTGGAGCAGGCCAGCGTGGTGGTGACCGGCAGCTTCCTGCAGATGCAGCTCAACACCCGCGTCGGCCACCTCGACCATCCGGTGTTCTACATCCTCACCAACCACAGCCGCGGCGAAGCCACCAAGGCCGATTTCCTCGGCCAGGAGCGCTACCGCCTGGAAAAGGTCCGCTACACGACCTGTCCGGTGGGCAACGACGACTGGCTGCTGAAGGCCGGCACGCTCAACATCAACCAGCAGACCCAGCTCGGCACTGCCAGCAACGTGCTGCTCACCTTCAAGAGCGTGCCGCTGCTGTATTCGCCCTGGCTCGACTTCCCCATCGGCGGCCAGCGCAAATCGGGCTTTCTCGCACCGGTGTTCGGCACCACCAGCCAGGGCGGCATCGACATCAGCCTGCCCTATTACCTGAACCTTGCGCCCAACTACGACCTCACCCTCTACCCGCGCGTCATCACCAAGCGCGGCCTGCAGATGGGTTTCGACGGACGCTATCTGTTCCCCGCCATGAACGGCGAGGATGTGGTCGAATACCTGCCCAACGACCGCGTGGCAGGGCGCGACCGCTGGGGCCTGTTCCTCAGCCACAACCAGAGCTTCGGCGTGCCGGGGCTGTCGGCCAGCGTCAACTACCAGCGCGTCTCGGACAACAACTATTTCCGCGATCTTTCCAACCAGGTGGTCAACACCTCCACCACCATCCTGCCGCAGCAGGGCAGCGTGTCCTACGATGCCGGCTGGTGGCAGGCGAGTTTTCTGGCGCAGCAGTTCCAGACCCTGCAGGATCCCAACGCCCCGGTGGCCGTGCCCTACAACCGCATGCCGGAACTGGACCTGACGGCGGCGAAATATCTCACGCCCTGGATGGTGGGCAGCGTGGACAGCCAGTTCGTCAAGTTCGCCGGCGTCACCAGCGCCCCCACCGGCACGCGCTTCGTGCTTTATCCGCGCATCGCCCTGCCCTACGAGACGAGCTATTTCCACTTCACGCCCAAGTTCGGCGTCAACTACGCCCGCTACGACCTCAGCAACAACGTGGTGAACGGCGTGACGGCGGACCAGATCACGCGCACCCTGCCGATCGCCAGCCTCGATACCGGGCTGGCCTTCGAGCGCAACTTCAGCTTCCGCGGCCAGCCCTACGCGCAGACCCTGGAACCGCGCCTGTTCTACGTCTACATCCCCTACCGCGACCAGAACGCCATCCCGGTGTTCGACACGGGACAGCTGGACTTCAACTTCGCGCAGATGTTCCAGGAGAACCAGTTCGTCGGCTGGGACCGCATCAACAACGCCAACCAGCTCACGGTGGCCGCCAGTTCGCGCTTCATCGAGCAAAGCACCGGCCTGGAGCGGCTGAACGTGGCACTGGGCCAGCGCTTCTACTTCACGCCGCAGCGCGTCACGCTGCCCAACGTGCCGCTGTCGACCCAGCCCTCGTCGGACTTTCTCGCCGTCGCCAGCGGCCAGATCACGCGCACCATACGCGTGGGCGGCGGCTGGGAGTACAACGTGCACGCCAATGCCACGGTGAAATCCAGCCTGAGCTTCAGCTACCAGCCCTATCTCGGAGAAGTGGTGAACCTGGGCTACAACTTCATCGCCGGCTCCATCGAGCAGGTGGACTTTTCCACCCAGTGGCCCCTGACTTCGCGCCTCTACGGGCTGGTGCGCCTCAACTACTCGACGCGCGACCGCCGCCTGTTGGACGCCCTCGCCGGCGTGGAGTATAACGGCGGCTGCTGGGTGCTGCGCGCGGTGATGCAGCGCATCCCGGTGTCGCAAACGAAGGTCAACAACGCCTTCTTCATTCAGCTACAACTGAACGGCCTGTTCCGTCTCGGGTCCGATCCTCTGTCCGCCCTCCAACAAAGCATCCAAGGCTATGCAAGCACCAACCAGATTCTCGACCGCCCTTAAGTTCGCCTTGCTCCTGGGACTGGCCTGGCCGGCCGCAGCCCGCGCGGCGGACGAGGCCACGCCCGTCCAGCCGGTCGACGCCATCGCCGCCGTGGTCAACAACCAGGTCATCACGAAGAACGAGCTGACGGCGCGCTACGACCAGATCGCGGCCCAGCTCACGCAGCAGAACGTCCCCCTGCCGCCCAAGGACGTGCTGGAAAAGCAGGTGCTGGAGCGCATGATCACCGAGCGCGTGCTGCTGCAGCATGCGCAGGAAACCGGCATACGCGTCGATCCCGTCATGCTCGACCAGGCCATCCAGCGGGTGGCGGCGCAGAACAACATGAGCGTCGAGCAGCTGAAGGCGGGGCTCGCCAAGGACGGCATGGGCTATGACCGCTTCCGCGAGCGGCTCAAGGACCAGATGATGGTGGATCAGGCGCGCCAGCGCGACGTCGAAAATCGCATCACCGTCTCCGACGCGGAGATCGCCGGCTACCTGCAGACCCAGGCCACCCAGGGCGCCAACGAACAGTACAACCTGTCGCAGATCTACATCGCCGTGCCGGAAAACGCCACGCCGGCGGAAATCCAGGCCAAGCAGGCCAAGGCCGAAGAAGTGCTGCAAAAGCTGCGCGCCGGCGGCAACTTCGAGGAACTCTCCGCGAGCTACTCGGACGCCCCCAACGCGCTGAAGGGCGGCAGCCTGGGCTGGCGCGACGGCGGCCAGTTCCCGCCCGACTTCCTGCAGATCATAGCCAAGCTGCCCATCGGCGGCTACAGCAACATCCTGCGCACCAACAGCGGCTTTCATATCTTCAAGCTCAACGACAAGCGCGCGCAAAGCGAGAAACTGGTGGTGACGCAAAGCCGGGTGCAGGAAATCCTGATCAAGACCGACGAGGCAACCTCCGCCGAAGATGCCAGGCAGCGCCTGGAAAGCATACGCGACCGCATCGTGCACGGCGCCACCACCTTCGCCGACATGGCGCGCCAGTACTCGGAAGACCCCAGCTCGGCCAAGGGCGGGGACATCGGCTGGGTGAATCCGGGCGACACCCTGCCCGACTTCCAGAAGGTGATGGACAGCCTCAAGCCCGGTGAGCTGAGCCAGCCCTTCCAGACCCCCATCGGCTGGTTTCTCATCGAAGTCACCGCGCGGCGTCAGAAGGACATGACCGCGGAGCGCGAAAAGCTTGAGGCGCGCAAGGCCATCTTCGAGCGCAAGGCGGAAGAGGCCTACCAGGACTGGGTGCGCCAGCTGCGCGATGCCGCCTATGTGGAAATCTTTCCCGCCCACTGACGCGTTCGCACACTAGGAATGCCGCGCCTCGCCCTCACCCCCGGCGAACCCGCCGGCATCGGCCCCGACCTGACCGTACTGCTGGCCGAGCGCGGGCGCGAATACGAACTGGTGGTGGTGGGCGACGCCGACATGCTCAAGGCGCGCGCGCAGGCCCTGGGGCTGGCGCTGGAAACCTCGCCCTTCGACCCGGAACGCCCCGCCGCGTGCGCGCCCCATCAACTGACCGTCCTGCACGTGCCCGCGGCGCGCCCGCCGCAGGCGGGCCGGCTTGACCCCGCCAATGGGCCCTACGTGCTGGAGACCCTGCGGCAGGCCGCGGCAGGCTGCCTCGATGGGCGCTTTCAGGCGCTCGTCACCGGCCCCGTGCACAAGGGCGTGATCAACGAGGCGGGCATCCCTTTTTCCGGGCATACCGAGTTTCTCGCCGAAGTGACGGCAACGCCGCGCGTGGTGATGCTGCTGGTGGGGGGCGGCCTGCGGGTGGCGCTGGCCACCACCCATCTGCCCCTCAAGGACGTGGCCGCGGCCCTCACGCCGACGCTGCTCAGCGAGGTCATCGAAATCCTGCACCACGATCTGCGCGTCAAATTCGGCCTCGCCGACCCGCACATCGCCGTGGCGGGGCTCAACCCGCACGCCGGCGAGGGCGGCCACCTCGGCCTGGAGGAGATCGAGATCATCGTGCCGGTGCTGGAAAAGCTGCGCCAGGCAGGTCTGCGCCTGTCCGGCCCCGTGCCGGCCGACACGCTGTTCAACCATCTGGACGGCGTCGACGCGGTGCTCGCCATGTACCACGACCAGGGCCTGCCGGTGCTCAAATACGCGAGTTTCGGCGAGGGCGTCAACCTCACCCTGGGCCTGCCCCTCATCCGCACCTCGGTGGACCACGGCACCGCGCTGCACCTCGCCGGCACCGGCGAGATCCACGGCGGCAGCCTGGACGCCGCGGTGGAATACGCTCTCGACCTGGCGCGGCGCTGGCCGCGCCCAGCCCGCACCTGACCCCGGGTTCGGGCCCCCTTGCGCCCGAACCGTGATTACAATGCAGGGGAGAACAAGAGCAACGTGAACACGCGCCCAGGAGACTCCCAGCCATCTGCCGCCACGCCCGACAGCGTGGCGGCGGCCGCACGCGCGGCACTGCGCCAGACGCGCCAAGTCCTGCTGGGCGCGGCCGTGCTGTTCGCGCTGCTCACCGCCGCCTATTTGTGGAACAGCTGGAAGCAGGCCTCGCGCGAGGCATGGGGCGAATTGCGGGGGCTCTCCAATCTGGCGCAATCCACTGCGCAGATTCATTTCGATCAATATGCGCGCGGCATGGAACAATTGTCCGCCCAGGTGCAGCTGCTCCAGCAAAGCGGCAAGGACACCTCCCTCATGCCTTTGCTGGAGACCTTCCTGCATGCCTACCCGGATCTTTCCGGAGTGGTTCTGGTACTTCCAGACGGCCGTCTGCTGACCAGTTCCGCGGCGCCAGACACGGCCACCCAACGCAAGTTCAACGCCAACCCCAAGCTCATGCAGATGCTCTCTGCCATGCGCGAACGCCGGGGCCTGCAGTTCTTTCCGCCGGTGGTCAGCCCGCTCACCCATGTGCCGGTGATACGGCTGGGCTACCCAGTGCATGATCAGAATGGCACGGTGAGCTTCTATGTTGTCGCCGGGCTGAATCTGGAGCGCCAGACCATGCTCTGGCGCAGCCTGCTCACCCAGGAGCAAGCTGACAACGGTTTCGGCCTTGGCATCATGTCGCAGGAAGGGCGTCTGCTGGAGCGCTGGCCGTTGCCCGCGCTGCCCGCGCCGCAACTGGTCGAGTTTCTCGGCCAACCGCGCAGCGGGGCCGTCCACCAGGCGCTGCTGCGCAACCCCCACGCGCAGCAGGCGCCCATCGCCGGCCAACTCAACGTCGGCCAG
>JAJXXS010000246.1 GCA_021780975.1 Pseudomonadota bacterium | reverse complement strand
ACCGGCTTCCGCCTCCCGCAGAAAACCAATGATCTGCTCTTCCGTGAACCGCTTCTTCATGTCCAATCTCCTTCAGGCTCGGGATTGGACTCTAATCTCAGGCGCTACTCAAACAGGGGGGACGTCGTACGTAGCGTCTCCGTCTACCATTACATAGATATCTGCCTCAATATCAGAAAACATCCGTCTGACGACATTCCCTTTGCCTGGCCATGGTTCGTTTCTTACGACTGCGCCCGCCCGTTTTGCCATGATAGCTGTGCCATCGGTTGACGCGTTGTCATAGACAAAAATCTTTGCCTTAGGAAGGACTGCGCGAAAGCCTTCCACGACGCGTTCAATGGTCAAGGCCTCATCGAAGCATGGAATAAGGACAGCAATTTCCACTTCAGACATAAACTTCTCTAGGGGGCTGACGGCGCCTATCTTGGCTAACATTTCATGCGCATCGAGATCCATAGATGTTTACCTTTTGAGCCGTCCCGGGAATTGTGGGGACTGATTGGGTTAAGTCATGCCGTAACGGTGGCCTGGCTGGCGAGTTGCCGGTAGTAGTTTGCCTCAGCTTCTGCCGGCAGGATATATCCAATGGGTTCAAGCAGCCGATGGTGGTTTGAATCGCCCCAATTCGGGGCGCCGCGGCGCCTGCATAGGCGGGCGTGGACGGCGGAAACAGGCTTTGCCCGGCGCGCACGACCTTTGCTTGCCTCAGCGGCATGAGCATCCACGTCGCCTTGCGCCACACCACCCGCTACCAGTTTGACCGCGCCGTGCAGCTGCACCCGCATACGGTGCGCCTGCGCCCCGCGCCCCATAGCCGCACGCCCATCCTCGCCTACAGCCTCGACATCGAACCAGGCAAGCATTTCATCAACTGGCAGCAGGATCCCTTCGGCAACTATCTGGCGCGTCTGGTATTCCCGGAAAAAGCGCGCGAGCTGCTGGTGGATGTCGAGGTCATCGCCGACCTCACAGTCATCAACCCCTTCGATTTTTTCGTCGAGGAGGGCGCAGAGACCTGGCCATTTGCCTATGCTGCGCCGCTCAAGCAGGACCTTGCGCCCTACCTGCTGGCGGAGGCCCCGGGCCCGCGGCTTGCCGCCTATTTGGCGAACATCGACCGCACGCCGCGCAGCACGGTGGATTTCCTGGTGGCCGTCAATCAGGGGCTGCAGCGGCAGGTCGCGTACACCATCCGCCTGGAGCCCGGGGTGCAAAGCTGCGAGCAAACCCTGCAGCGCGCGCTGGGCTCCTGCCGCGACAGCGCCTGGCTGCTGGTTCAGGTCCTGCGCCATCTGGGCCTGGCCGCGCGCTTCGTGTCTGGCTATCTGGTACAGCTCGCCGCCGACGAGAAATCTCTTGATGGTCCCTCGGGGCCGGCCGCGGACTTCACCGACCTGCATGCCTGGGCCGAGGCCTACGTTCCCGGCGCCGGTTGGATCGGGCTCGACCCGACCTCGGGGTTGTTCGCCGGAGAAGGCCATATCCCGCTCGCTTGCACGCCGCATCCGAGCAGCGCCGCGCCGATCGACGGCCATACGGAAAAGTGCGAGGTGCAGTTCAGCTTCAGCAACGCCGTGAGCCGCGTGCACGAAGATCCCCGCGTCAGCAAACCCTACAGCGCGGAGCAATGGGCCCATATCGACGCCCTCGGCCGGCGCGTCGACGCCGACCTGCTGGCCCAGGATGTCCGCCTCACACAGGGCGGCGAACCCACCTTCGTCTCCGTCGACGACATGGACAGCCCGCAATGGACCACGGCCGCGCTGGGCGAGCACAAGCGCGAGCGGGCCGAGGCGCTGGTGCGGCGCCTGCGGGCGCGCTTCGCGCCCGGAGCCCTGCTGCATGGGGCGCAGGGCAAATGGTATCCGGGTGAGCCGCTGCCGCGCTGGGCCCTCGGGCTTTACTGGCGCAAGGATGGCGTTCCAGTCTGGCGCGACGCGAGCTGGCTGGCCGAGGCGCAGCGGGATTACGGTCATACGACGGAGGATGCCCGCCGCTTCGGCGTGGCGCTATCCGCTTACCTAGGCCTGAGCGCCGACTTCGTGCAGCCGGCGTACGAGGACGCCTTGCATTTCCTGCATCTGGAAAGCACGCTGCCGGTGAATCTCGACCCCGCACGGGCGGATCTCAAGGACGATCTGCAGCGCCGCCTCCTCGCCGACAAGCTGTCGCGCGGCCTGGACGCACCGGCTGGTTATGTCATCCCGCTGGCCTGGCACGAGCAGGGCGCGCGTTGGCATTCCGCGCACTGGCCCCCGCGCCGCGAGCGCCTCTACCTGGTGCCGGGTAGCTCCCCGCTCGGACTGCGCCTGCCCCTGCAATCTCTGCCCTGGGTGACGGAAGAGGAGCGCGACCTGCGCGTGCCGGCCGATCCCTTCGAGCCGCAGCCGCCGCTGGCCGATTTCCATGGCGAGGTGGCGGCGCGCTACAGCCATTTCGAAGCCGCGCCGGCCAGCCGTGCGGAGGTGCAGGCGCAGTCCGCCACACAGGCCGGGCGCTGGGTGGACATCCCCCACACCGCCCTGGCTTTGGAGGCCCGCGGCGGCTGCCTGCATGTCTTCCTGCCGCCGCTGGAACGGCTGGAGCAGGCTCTTGATCTGATCACCGCGGTGGAAGCCACCGCCGCCCGGCTGGGGCTACCCATTGCGCTGGAAGGCTACGCGCCCCCCCACGACGCGCGCCTGGAAAAGCTGCTGGTCACACCCGATCCCGGCGTCATCGAGGTCAACATCCATCCCGCCCGGCAGTGGGACGAACTGGTGGAGCGCACCACCACCCTCTATGAGGAAGCGCGCCAGGCGCGCCTGGGTACCGAAAAATTCATGCTCGACGGCCGCCACACCGGCACCGGCGGCGGCAACCACATCACCCTGGGCGGCGCCACGCCCGCCGACAGCCCGTTCCTGCGCCGCCCCGATCTGCTGGGCAGCTTCATCACCTACTGGCAGCACCACCCCGCACTGTCCTATCTGTTCAGCGGGCTGTTCCTCGGCCCTACCAGCCAGGCGCCGCGCGCCGACGAGGGGCGGCCGGAAGCGCTCTACGAGCTGGAAATCGCGCTGCAGCAGATGCCGGTCGGCGCCCACCCCGCGCCCTGGCTGGTGGACCGCCTGTTCCGCAACCTGTTGACCGACCTCACCGGCAACACCCACCGCGCCGAATTCTGCATCGACAAGCTCTACTCCCCCGACAGCCCCACCGGGCGATTGGGCCTGGTCGAGTTCCGTGCCTTCGAGATGCCGCCGCACGCGCGCATGAGTCTGCTACAGATGCTGCTGCTGCGGGCGCTCACGGCGCGCTTCTGGCAGGCGCCCTACCGCAAGCCGCTGGTACGCTGGGGCACGCTGCTGCACGACCGCTGGATGCTGCCGCACTACCTCTGGCAGGACATGATGGACGTGGTGGCCGACCTCGACGCGTCCGGCTACCCGTTCCAGGGGGAGTGGTTCGCACCCTTCCTGGAATTCCGCTTTCCCTGTTACGGCAGGACGCAGATCGAGGGCATGACCCTGGAAGTGCGCGCCGCCATCGAGCCCTGGAACGTGCTCGGGGAGGAGACCACCAGCCAGGGCACGGCCCGCTTCGTCGACTCCTCGCTGGAGCGCCTGCAGGTCAAGCTCGGCGGGCTCACCGACAGCCGCCATGTGCTGGCCTGCAATGGCCGACGCGTGCCGTTGCAGGCCACCGGCCGGCACGGCGAATACGTCGCCGGGGTGCGCTATCGGGCCTGGCAGCCGCCCTCCGCCCTGCATCCCACGATAGGCGTGCACACGCCTCTCACCTTCGACCTGATCGACACCTGGAACGGGCGCTCGGTGGGCGGCTGCGTGTACCACGTGGTGCACCCCGGCGGGCGCAACTACGAGCATTTCCCGGTCAACGCCAACGCCGCCGAAGCCCGCCGCATCAGCCGCTTCGACAATTTTGGCCATACGCCGGGTGGGTTTTCGCCGCCGCCGTGGCTGCCGCCCATGGCGCATTTCTACCCCGGCGCGCCGCCGCGCGCCATGGCGCCGCCGCCCGAGGAACCGCCCGGCGAATACCCGCATACCCTGGACTTGCGCCGCCCGCCGGGCGCCTGAAGCACTTGCGCCATATCGCAGTGCGGCATGCCCCGGCTTGGTGCCGGTTTCCCGGTAGGCGCTGCCACCGGTAGGAAACGACCCTTTCCACCCCGGCGCGGCAGACCCAGAATATCGCCGTGGCGCGGCCGGCCTTCCCGCGGCGTCGTCGCCGTTTTCCCTGAACCAGGGCCAACCGGCCCGCCCCGCCGTGGCGGCTGGCATCCGCCTTGCTGGATAGTCTAGAGCCCCTTTCGTCCCATCCTCCAACATGAACGCTCCGCTGCTTCCCGCTGCCGCCCCCGGCGAAGACAAGCGCACCGGCCTCGACCGCGAAGCCATCAAGCGCGCCTTCCTCGACAACCTCTACTACACCCAGGGCAAGTTCGCGCGCCTGGCCACGCGCCAGGACTACTATCTGGCGCTGGCCCACACCATCCGCGACCGCCTGCTGGCGCGCTGGATCGCCACCGCGGAAACCTACACCGAGCAGGCCTCGCGCACCGTGGCCTACCTGTCCGCCGAATTCCTCATGGGCCCCCACCTGGGCAACAACCTGGTGAATCTGGGCATCGAACGGCCGGTGCGCGAGGCCATGCGCGACCTCAGTCTCAACCTCGACGAGCTGCTGCAGCAGGAAGTCGAGCCCGGTCTGGGCAACGGCGGCCTCGGGCGTCTGGCAGCCTGCTTCCTCGACTCGCTGGCAAGCCTGGAGATCCCCTCGCTGGGCTACGGCATCCGCTACGAATTCGGCATCTTCGCCCAGGACATCGTGGACGGCTGGCAGGTGGAAAAGACCGACATGTGGTTGCGTTTCGGCAATCCGTGGGAAATCGCCCGCCCGGAATGGGCCCAGACCATAGGCCTGGGTGGCCACGTGGAGCATCACCGCGATGAGTCGGGGGGCCTGCGCGTGCGCTGGTTGCCGGCCTCGCACGTGGTGGGCATCCCCTACGACACGCCCATCCTCGGCTACCGCAACCAGACTGCCAACACCCTGCGGCTGTGGAAGGCCGAGGCACCGGAGTCCTTCGATCTCGATACCTTCAACCGCGGTGACTACTGGGGCGCGGTGTACAAGAAAATGGTGTCGGAAAACATCACCAAGGTGCTCTATCCCAACGACGAGCAGATCCAGGGCAAGGAGCTGCGCCTGCAGCAGCAGTACTTCTTCGTCGCCTGCTCGCTACGCGACATGCTGCGCATCCTGGAAATCCAGGGCGTGCCGCTCACCCGCTTCCACGAAAAATTCGCCGTGCAGCTGAACGACACGCATCCGGCCATCGCCATTGTCGAGCTCATGCGCCTGCTGGTGGACGAGCACGACCTGCCCTGGGCGACGGCCTGGGACGTCACGCGCAAGACCTTCGCCTACACCAACCACACCCTGCTGCCGGAAGCCCTGGAGCAGTGGCCGGTGGAATTGTTCGCACGCCTGCTGCCGCGCCATCTCGAGATCATCTACGAGATCAACGCCCGCTTCCTCGATGAAATCCGCCTGCGCTTCCTGGGCGACACCGAATTGGCGGCACGCCTCTCGCTGATCAACGAGCAGGGCGGTCGCCACGTGCGCATGGCTCATCTCGCCTGCGTCGGCAGCCACGCCATCAATGGGGTGGCGGCGCTGCACACCGAGCTGTTGAAGGCCGACGTGCTGGAGGATTTCCACACGCTGTGGCCGGAGAAGTTCAACAACAAGACCAACGGCGTCACGCCGCGCCGCTGGCTGGCCCTGGCCAATCCGCGCCTGACGAAGCTGCTCGACGAAGCCATCGGCCCCGACTGGCCGCGCGACCTGGACAGCCTGAAAGGCCTCGAACCCTATGCCGGAGACGCTGCCTTCCGCGCCCGCTGGCGCTACATCAAACGTGCCAACAAGGAGGACTTTGCCGCCCTGGTGCGCCGCCGCACCGGCATCAGCATCGATCCGGCCTCGCTCTACGACGTGCAGGTGAAGCGCATCCACGAATACAAGCGCCAGCATCTCAACGTGCTGCACATCATCGCCCTTTACCACCGTCTCAAGCACGATCCCCACTTGGACGTCACGCCGCGCACCTTCATCTTCGGGGGCAAGGCGGCTCCGGGCTACCGCATGGCCAAGCTCATCATCAAGCTCATCAATGCCGTGGGCGAAGTGGTGAACCGCGATCCCGCCGTGCGCGATCTGCTCAAGGTCGTCTTCGTGCCCAACTTCAACGTCAGCACCGGCCAGTACGTCTATCCGGCGGCGGAACTGTCGGAGCAGATCTCCACCGCGGGCAAGGAGGCCTCCGGCACCGGCAACATGAAGTTCACCATGAACGGCGCCCTCACCATAGGCACGCTGGATGGCGCCAACGTCGAGATCCGCGAGCAGGTGGGCGCGGAGAATTTCTTCCTCTTCGGCAACACGGCGGAAGAGGTCGCGCGCCACTGGCGCGAAGGCTATCATCCCTTGCGCTACTACCTGGGCAACCCCGAGCTGCGCGCGGTGATCGAGCTCATCCGCGACGGCTATTTCTCGCATGGCGACGGCGAACTATTCCGTCCCATCGTCGACAACCTGCTGCACCACGATCCCTATCTTCTGCTCGCCGATTTTCCCAGCTATTTGGAACGCCAGGGCGAGGTCGGGCAGGCCTGGCGCGACCGCGAAGCCTGGACCCGCATGAGCATCCTCAACACCGCGCGCTCCGGGCCCTTTTCCTCCGACCGGAGCATCCGCGAATACTGCCGCGACATCTGGAAGGTGCAGCCGGTCCCGATCACCCTGCCTGCCACGACTCCGCTGCACAGCCTTTGAAGAGCAAGGGGTTGTTCGGCAGTTGGCGGGCATAACCTGCCCTGAAGGATCTCAGCCGCGCGCTTCGCGCTCCAGTGCCTGGAGGCTCTCTTCCACGCCGGCAGCCTGGGTGAGGTTGGCGACGTTTCCCTTGGTGAAGAAGCCCTGGAAATCGCCGAAGCGCTGCACATATTCGACGATGAGGCTGGAATATTCGGACGCGGCGGAAAACACCTGCTTGAGCCCTTCTTCCTGCGAGCCGATCACGTCCAGCAGGAATTGCTGCCCGCTGCCGCGCAGCGCCGCCACCACATGGTCGATATTGGGATCGCCGCCCACCGTGCCGTCGGCCACCGCGACCGCGAGGTGATGCAGGCGCGGGCCGTAGTTGCGCACGAATTGCTCCGTGGGAGACGGCAGCCCCAGCAGGTGGTTGACGAAGTAAGGGTGATTGGCGGCGGTGAACACCTTGGCCGGCGACTCCAGTTCGTTGGCGTAATGCACGCTCTTGGTGACGTTGGTGGATGAGTTCTGGTCCCGGATGTCGTAGGAGCCCCAGTAATAGTAGCTGGTGAGCGTGAGGTACTCGAGCAGGGCGGCCTCGCGGTTCTGGCTGTAGACGCGCGTGGCGAGATGGTCGATGGGCAGCAGCAGGCGGTCAATGCCCAGCTTCGCCTGGGTTTCCTTGGCGGCACGGTAGGCCAGGTCGAGATCCGCGCGTATCGTCGACAGTCCGAGCGCGTAGACGCGGATGTCCGCCTCGGGACGCTCCCAGTAGGCGACGATGTTGTGCGTGTAGGGGCTGGGCTTGACGACGGCCAGGTTGCCGGGCAATTCCAGCCTGCGGATCTGGTCCTGGTTGAAGAAGCGCACCTCGCGCGCCTTCTGCGCCTCCACCACCTGGTGCAGGTTCTCCACGCGGAACACTTCGCCCATGTAGCGGGAATTGGGCTTGTGGGCGCCGATGGGATAAACCTCGTTGAGGCTGCGGAAGATGCCGCGCAGGTCGGGGTTCTTCACCTCACGCACGAGCAGGTCCGGCGCGGCCATGTCGATGCGCAGGACATGGGTGTAATGGTTCTCCGACTCCAGGGTGACGAGATAATGGTAGGGCGTCATGAGGCACAGCTCACCGACGTAGGCGAGCGAGCAGCCAGGCTCCACGGTGATCATGAGGGCATCGATCTGGCGGATGGACTGGGTCAGGCCGACGCGATCGCGCTCCTCCAGCAGCTTGCCGAGGAATTCCTCGAAGAAATCCGAATTGCGCTTGTCCCCGTAGCGGGGGAAGGCAAGGGAGACAGTCATGAGAGCATGGACTGCTGCGCGTGATGCAGATGAAAGTACTGGCGCGCCAGGGCTGTATGTATGCCGTCAAGGTCCACCTGCACTTGATCCAGATATTCATGCAGCACCGCAGCCGACAGCTCTTCCAACTTCATGCCCTCCAGGCGCCGCCAGGCGCGGCGGGCAGCGCGCATGGCAGTCTCGTAGCTGGGCAGCGCGGCGAGGCAGGACTCGATCTCGTTGAGGCAGTGATGCACGGTGCGCGGAAAATTTTCGTCCTTCAGCAGAAAATCGACCACGTCTGGGCCGCGTACATGCACCGAGCGGTAGCGCCTGTACATTTCGTAGGCCGAGAGGGCGCGCAGAGTCCCCATCCACAGGCGCTCGACGGTAGCCGCTGCCGCCTCGTCCTGGTGTGGCAGCAATACCGCGGAGTTCACGTCGACGATGCGCGTGGTCATGTCGGCGCGCTCGATATTGCGGCCCAGCTTGATGAACTGATAGACCACGTCGTGGCTCATGGAGCCTGACAGCAGCCCGACGATGCCATGGCGCTTCTGGATCACGCCATTGAGTATCTCGTAGCGTTGATTGCGGTTTTCCACCGCGCGCGGAGCCTCCAGGCCGATATAGAGGAAGAGGTCGTTGATGCGTTCCCACAGCTCCATCGGCAGTACTTCGCGAAAGGTCCGCGTGTTTTCGCGCGCATGGCGGATGCTGGACAGAATGGCACTAGGGTTGCGCTCGTCAAGGATCAGGAAATGTACGATCGTGGCCTCGTCCGCAGCGCTGTGGTATTGCGAATAGAGGCTGTCCAGCCCGGCCACTCTGATCAGCACGTCCCAGCCGAAGCTGGCGCCATGAGGCAGATCGAGGAGCGTCTGGGTGGTGGCATTGATGAGGCGGGCGGTGTTTTCGGCGCGCTCCAGATAGCGGGCCATCCAGTACAGGTTCTCGGCGACGCGGGAGAGCATGTCCATTGAGGCCGGGGTCAGCGGCCGGCCTCCAGATCGACGATCCAGGTATCCTTGCTGCCGCCCCCCTGGGAGGAGTTGACCACCAGTGAGCCCTTGACCATGGCGACACGAGTCAGCCCTCCTGTGGTGGCGAACAGCTTGTCCGACTGTAGCACGAAAGGGCGCAGGTCGAGGTGGCGCGGCTCGAGATGATCGTCCACCACCGTGGGCGCCGTCGACAAGGTGAGCGTGGGCTGGGCCATGTAGTTGCGCGGGTCAGCCTGGATGAGGGCGGCGAATTTCTCGCGTTCCTGCGCGCTCGCGCGTGGGCCGATCAGCATGCCGTAGCC